>JACREQ010000017.1 GCA_016218155.1 Bacteroidia bacterium | reverse complement strand
TAACATTCGAATCGAGTGCATCGCTTTCTCCAACAAACTCATTTTGCACTGATGATTATTTTGGAATGTTAGATGATACCGAAGGGGATTATATAGGTCATTTAGATATTGGGATTGGAAGATTACCAGTAAAAAACAGTTCCGAAGCTCAGGGATTATTAAATAAAATACAGCATTATTATGAAGCTTCTACAAATGGAGACTGGAAAAACTGGTTAACATTTATTGCCGATGATGAAGACAGTAATGAACATATGCAACAATCAAATTCGCTTTGTACATATATTGACACAACATATTCTGCATATAATATTGAAAAAATATTCTTAGATGCTTTTCCACAAGTTACTACACCAAACGGAGACCGCTATCCGGATGCAAATACTGCTATCTCAAACCGAATAAAAAAAGGAACTCTCATGGTAAATTACACAGGTCATGGAAATGAGGTTGGGCTTGCACACGAACATATAGTTGGTGTATCAGATGTAAACTCATGGTCAAATTTTGACAGGCTACCCCTTTTTATTACAGCAACATGTGAATTTAGCAGATATGATGACTACGCAAGAACAGCAGCAGGAGAAATGGTAATTTTAAACCCAAAAGGAGGCGCTATCTCAATGTTTACAACAACAAGGTTAGTTTACAGCAATTCAAATTTTGCAATAAATTCTTCATTTATTAATAGAATTTTTAAAAGGGATAACACAGGAAATTATTTAAAATTAGGGGATATTTACCGACTGGCTAAAAATGCAACTTCTTCACCAGCTGATGTAAATAAAAGAAATTTTTCATTACTTGGCGATCCCGCAATTACTTTATCATATCCGAATTATATTATTGTTACAGATAGCATTAATGGTATTGCAATAGCTAATTTTACAGATACAATAAAAGCCTTAGATAAAATCACAGTAAAAGGTCATATTCAGTTTCCTGACGGAACTATGGTTAATAATTATAATGGAACACTTTACCCAACAATATTTGACAAACCAATTACAATGTCGACACTTTCAAATGATGGAGGATCAAAATTTTACTACAAACTACAAAATAACATATTATATAAAGGCAAAGCAAGCATCAATAACTCGTATTTCGAATTCTCATGCGTAATTCCTAAAGACATACAATATAATATTGGAAACGGTAAAATTTCTTATTATGCTGATAACAATACAATACTTGATGCTCACGGATTTACTAAAATAAATATTGGAGGAAATTCTTCAGGAAATATAACTGATAACACAGGACCTCAGGTTCAGTTATTTATGAATGATGAAAATTTTAATTTTGGAGGAATAACAGATGAAAACCCTGATATTTTCGCAAAACTAAATGATGATAATGGAATTAACACAGTAGGTAATGGAATTGGTCACGATATTACAGCAGTTCTTGACGGAAATACTGCAAAAACAATAGTACTTAATGATTATTATGAAGGAAATTTAAATAATTACCAAAGTGGTGTTGTAAGGTACCCTTTAGCAGGAATTTCAAACGGACAACATAATTTAAAATTTAAAGCATGGGATGTCTGCAATAATTCTGCTGAAGCATATACCGAATTTGTAGTTGCAGAAGCCGAGAACCTTACTATTGGAAATATTTTTAATTATCCTAATCCTTTTACAACAAACACTTCATTTTATTTTGATCATAATCAGGTAAATTCTAATTTAGATGTTTTAATTCAAGTTTTTACAGTTACCGGCAAACTAGTAAAATCGATAAAAGCAGAATTAAGTAATGACAGTTTTCACAGTACAGCTATTCCATGGGATGGTCTAGATGATTATGGCGATAAAATTGGTAAAGGAGTATATGTATATAAACTAACAGTAAAAACTGAGGAAGGTAAACAACAAGAGAAATTTGAAAAATTAGTTATCCTCAGATAATAAATTTAACAAATCTTCGTTTTTAAGCTAATTTATAGTAATTTTGCAATAATTATTTTTGAGCAATACACTGATTATGAGAAGATTTGTTTTAACATTAATTCCTTTATTTGTTGCCTTAATATTGCCATTTATTGGTCTTTCACAAATATCAACACAAGAACTAAATGGACGTGACGGAGATGTAAATACAATTACTACTGCTGTTCCGTTTTTAACAATTGCCTCCGACTCAAGAGCAGGTGCAATGGGCGATGCTGGTGTTTCAACAACTCCTGATCTAAACTCACAGCATCACAATCCATCCAAATACGCATTTATGAAAAATGATTTTGGAATTTCGATTTCATATACTCCTTGGTTAAGACAATTAGTAAATGACATCAACTTAGCATATCTTGCTGGTTATAAAAAAATTGGTGGTGGTCAGACTTTAAGTGGCTCTTTAAGATATTTTTCTCTTGGAGATATAACTTTTACTGATGCAACAGGAAATGTAACCGGACAACACAGACCAAATGAGTTTGCTTTAGATTTTGGATACAGCCGATTACTATCAAAAACAATTTCTGGATCAGTTGCTTTACGATATATAAATTCTAATCTTACCGGTGGATATTCAGGAACTGGACCGCAAACTAAAGCAGGTCAAGCGTATGCATCAGACGTTTCATTCTTCTATTTAAAACCAATGGAAGTACAAAAGAAAAAAGCAGAACTTGGAATTGGCTTAAATATTTCAAATATAGGATCCAAATTATCATATACAGATGGAGCCGATAAAGATTTTCTTCCATGTATGATGAAACTTGGTACTTCTTATAAGATGGAATTAGATGAATATAATAGTATTTTAGGTGTTGTTGAATTAAGCAAATTATTAGTTCCATCGCCACCTGATTATTATGAAATTAACGACGTTCTGCCAAACGGAGATACAGTTAGAGTTGGAAAAACATATATTAAATATGGCAAAGATCCTAATGTATCATCAACAACTGGTATTTTTCATTCATTCTGGGATGCTCCGGGTGTAGCAAAAGATCCAATGAATCCTGATGATCGTTCGATTGGAAAAGAAGAATGGAGAGAAATTAACTGGTCTTTTGGATTAGAATACTGGTATGCAAAACAATTTGCACTTAGAGCCGGATATTTTCACGAAGATGCTACAAAAGGAAATAGAAAATTTTTTACAGTTGGATTGGGACTTAAATTAAAAGTTTTTGCACTCGATTTCTCATATTTAATTCCTGTTCATCAGAAGAATCCTTTGGAGAACACACTTCGCTTTACACTCTCATTTGATTTTGAAGGAATTAAAGGAAAAGAAGCACCAGGCACTAAATGATACTAAGAATTGGACAAGGATTTGACGTTCACCAATTAAAAACAGGTTTACCTTTAATTATTGGAGGAGTTTCTATTCCTCATTCTAAAGGAATTGTGGCACATTCTGATGGTGATGTACTTATTCATGCAATTTGCGATGCATTATTAGGTGCAGCAAATCTTGGAGATATTGGCAAACATTTTCCTGATACTTCTTCAGAATTTAAAGGAATTGACAGTAAAATTCTTTTAGAAAAAACAGCTGGTTTAATTCGTAAGCAAGGTTTTGAAATAAATAATATTGACTGCACTCTATGTCTTGAGAAACCTAAAATAATGCCTTTTATTGAAAAAATGAAAGAACAAATCTCAATAACTGCCGGCATTAGTATTGATGAAATTTCTATTAAAGCTACCACCAATGAAAAGCTTGGTTACATTGGACGTGAAGAAGGTGTTAGTGCTATGGCAATAGTTTTACTTATTAAAAACAGGATTTAGTTAAATTAATTTCTTCCAAATAAGTTTTTTCCCAAATCCTAACCGATTATCAGTCATCTTAATTAAAGTCAACTCCAGCGACCACAGAGTTGTTTCCATTAATGTTGCTACAGGGAAACGATATAAATATCGTTTTTTTACTTTATCAAGATCTTCTTTTTTGGGTTTAGATAATATTCCCTGAAACTGAATACCCTGAATTTTGCCAACTACACTCGTTTCAAGAACAATTGAACCGGCAACAAATGGGTTGTTTAAAGCATCTTTTATATGACGTGTTTCAATATCAGACGTGAATATTAAACAATTATCTTCCTCTGAGTATGCATAAAAACAATTTGCACACCATATCTCATTTTCAGAACTTGTTGCAAGCGTTAATACATGATGTTTTTTAATAAAATCAACTATTCTTTTTTCAGGGAGATTATCATTCATTATTTAAGCTTTTTTGACACTAATTTCACTAATGTTCAGAATCATTATTAATCATTAACCAGCGAATAATTTTTACACATTATTTCTTTCCGCTTTGGTCTTCTTCAGGTTTGTCTTCGTCCCATTCAATCATAAACTGAGGTTTCTTTAGCTCTTCTTTCTTCTGTTTCTTTTTAGCTAAAGTTGTATCATTTTTAAACCATCCGAATTCTTCATTGAGTATTGTTTTTAAATTCTCCTTTTCAACTTTCATATTCTCTTTAATATGCTCTTTTACCATTTTGGTATCGTAAGAAATCTTATAATCATCAACATTACCTTTTATAGAAAGAAACAAACTTGTTCTGCCTAAACCGTCATCTTCAATCTGTCCAAATTCTTCATTCTCCTTTTTCGCCTTCTTAGCTTTTTTAGACAAAACATCAGACAATAAAACCTTTAATTTATAATCGAAAGTATTATCAAAAGTATGTTCACCGCTCAGTTCGATATTAAATGCAGATGACTTTATTTCCATATGTGGAATAATAACTTTTCGATCTTTTATTAATATGTCATTTGTTAAACTTGCAAATTTTATATGTTTAAGTTCTGTTAATGCAATATAGTCAGACAATTTAAACATTGGATCGAAGTTAATAAGTTCTCCATTATTTATTTGCATAGAACAACTTGCAATAAGTTTTTTCTGATCAAGTTCCATCTTATCATTCCATTCACATGAAACCTTAACATCAGCATTTATAATACCTTTAAGATGTTTGTCTAAAATAAATGTCTGACTGAAATTATCAAATGCATAAAAAAGCTGACTTACATTTATATTTTTGAGATTTGCACTAGACTGCAAAATAATATTTTTTTGAGTTGTAATTCTTAATGCACCGTCTGCCTTTAAACTTCCATTTAGAGCATCTAAAGAAAGACTTGTAAATGTTAACGTATTATCTGATATTTCAATAAAACCAGAGGCACGTTTTGCAGAAAATTTTCCATAATCAATATTATCCACAGAAACATTTGCTGCCAATTTAATATTCTTTGGTAAGGCTATTCCTGAACTTTCACTATCACTTGATAAAAGTTTTTTAATATCAATATATTTTGAATGAATTCGCGCCTCAATACCCAAAGGTTCATTATCTAACATCATATATGCAATAAGATTTTTAAAATAACCCGAGATTTCAAAATCATGTTTATTCATTAAAAAGCTGAGGCTATCTATTCTTACATCATTGTTATGGAAAGTAAAACCTGCATTAATATTGGTAAATTCATCTTTACTATTAACAATTTGCATATTTGCATTTTGCAACTGAACCTTACCTTGTGTTATTGCTTTTCTGTATTCTGCAGCAGTTATTCCTGATAAACTTGCAACATTTCCTGAAAAAGAAAAATCAGCATTCATGTTACCATTAAATACTTTTAAGGTATCAATTGTAAACAAATCTTTAATTTGCGACAACTCAAAATTACCTGATATTTTAAGCTCAATATGTGGTTTTGAAAAATTTTTCACTGCATAATGTGCCGAAAACTTACTGTCTTTTACCGAGGCATAAATTGTATCAATTGTTAAATATGACGTCTGTGCACTTTGCTTATCACCATTTGAGAAACTTCCTTTTGCAAAGACATTATTTAAGGTCAATCCTGAGTTTTTTTGCTTAATGGTTGAATTCTCCAATCCAAATGTCGCATTTATAGAAGGTGTATTTTCGTAATCAAGTTTTCCTTTTATATTTGTAACAAAATAAAACAAACCATTACTTTCAAATCCCTCAAAATTCTTTTGAATATCCTCTGGTAATGCCGAAATAAAAGTATTTACATCGATGTCATTACCTTTAATCTGCAAATTAATTTTACTATCGGGGTAGGAATAATTACCAAATACATCAAAAGTAAGATTTTTAATATTTAATCTACCACTTTTTATTTTAAACTGCTTATTGTTAACATCAAACTTTAATTTCAATGTTATTGCATCGTTTTTAATATAATTTACTTTATCAATTAAAAATTTCTTAACCTTTAAATCGCCCTGTGTTTGAAGTTCATAATTATCGTCATTAAATTTTCCTGAAACCGCAAAATCAGTTGTTGAGCATTTAAATTCCAGATTTTGTGCTTTATTATAAAACTTAACAGTGAACTTTGATAATCTTACATCTCTTAAATCAAGATTAAATGCAGTTGTATCACTATTCTCTGGTGTCTTCCAAAAGTGGTAATTATCTCCTCCTTTTTTATCAATTAATATTGTTGAGTATCCATCATCAATATGAATAGCCTTAATATTATATTTCTTACTAAAAATATCGAAAACATTAAACTGAAGATAAACATCTTTAGCAACTAATAAAGTGTCATAACCAGCACCTTTAAATATCTTTTCATCATAACCCGGTGCCGACATTGCCACTACATCATGAAAATTTATACAAGCATCAGGAAACTTCTTAAGTATTGAAAAATCAACACTTCCTACTTTAATTTCTGTATTTAGATAATTATTAATTTTTGAAATAAAATACTGCTTAATCTCGTCACTATAAGCTAATGTAATAATAATCCCGGAGCTTATTAATAAAAATAAGGCTATACCAAAACCAATAAAAAATCTTTTTAAAAATTTTTTAAACATATAAATTTAAAAGATGCAATTTATTTAAAAACGAAAGAATAAAGTTTTTATGTTGCGAAGAGTTATTTACAAATGGTTGTGAATAGCGAAATGTTAAAAATCGTAGTATAAATTAGAAATTGAGGTTCGTAGTGCAAAATAATAATATGCTGTTCCATCAAAATTAGTACTCCTATTATGTGCACCAACAACTAATTGCAATCTATTTTTCTGGTTAATTGTAATTCCAACTTCAAAATTGAAATTAACAATATTCATGAGACTAGCAGTGTTTTGTGGCAATACTATACTTTCATTATTGTATTCAAAAATATTGGTTCCAGAATAAATTGCTGATCCTCCATTTAAAAATGTTAAATGTGTAAGTTTCACTTGACAAAAAAGATCTTTATAACTGTATCTGCCCAGAACTACAAATTCTTTAAAGTTAGCTCCTAATGGATGTGCCAGAGGTTCATTAAATGCAGTGTAACTTTGATTTACCACAGAAGGACTATATGTAAATGGGTTAACAAAATTATATTCAGTTAGAATAAAAAGATTTTTAATTTTAAGTGGCTCTAAAAATTTCAACCCAATCTGGTAACCGTATCTTTTATGAAAACGACCTGTTTCTCCCTTTCGGTTCATGTCATCTAAAACAAATTGCCCATAAACTGTAATTTGTTTTAAAATATTTGCTTTTGCTGTAATGCCGATTAGTGCATTATGTTTATATCTAAATCCATACTGCATGGTTCTTACACCAATAATTGGATTAGCCACATCAATAGGAAGAATACTATTTGAATTTGTATCTGTTGACTGAAACATTATAGCTTCAAAAAGACCCAACTCAATTTTTTTTGATAACAAATAACTTAAATATGAAAAAGAACCATGTTTTCTTTGATAAACCAAGGTTCGGTTATCATATGGTTTTACTTCCTGAAATGAGGTCCACAAATTAATATACTGAAAACGTTTAAATGTAGAAGTTACTCTCAAATAAGGATAATAAAAGGGCACATCACTTAATAATAGTGAACGATATCCATCTCCTAAAAACTGTTTACCATGACCTAACTGAAAATTAAAATGTGATGAAGGACTGTAAGAAATATTTCCGAAAGAATATGCATAGTCAAATCCTGTTTTTTTAAATAGTCTAACCCTTCCTTGCCCCGGCGATACACTTCTTAATTTCATATAATCCGAAACATACTTTTCTGGAAATACCTGTGTCTCTAATACCCCTGTTGTAAAAGAAAACTTATCTGAAAGATCTCCATAAATAACTACACCACGAGAATTTACAGACATTCTGCCTAATGAATCTTTTCCATATTCGAAGTTTAATATTGGATCTACTCTTAGTACAAATTTATCTTTCTTAACATCAACAAAGCTCTCGGTTAATATTTTTTTCCAAATCCACGGGTGTTTTTTTCTTGATATAAATGCGCTATCACTTCCGGTTCTGTAAATAGTACTATCAATTTTAGAATATCCAGAAATTGTCGATTTTACTATTGGTTTAAATGAGGTATGAAAAAAACCATCACTCTTCTGTATATAAGAATCAACAATAAACTTATCGGAAATTGTAATTAAGAAACTATTCTGCTGTCCAAAAAATATTAATGGAACCTGAATAAAAATAAATAAGGCAAGAAACCTCATTTTCCATTTATTGATTTTAGACCATTCTTTTTTACTAAAACCCAAAGTATATATGTAAACAGCAAACAAGCTGAAAACAAAACAACACCTAACCAATAATTTCCGAATCGTTGAAAAAATAAACCAAGTACAACTAATAACAAAGCAAATAAACTTAAAATACAAGTTGAATACATATGCGAAAAACCAAGCTTTAACAACATATGATGTAAATGGTTCTGATCTGCCCTAAAAGGAGAACGCTTATGCCATAATCTAATACTGAAAACCCTTACCAAATCATACAATGGCAAAAAAATTAATGACATTGAAACTAAAGGTGCAGAGTTTATATATAACCAGTTATTTCCCTGAAAATTTTTAATCTCAAGAAATTCTATTGCCAAAAATGCCAAAATAAAACCAACAACCATGGATCCTGTATCACCCATAAAAATTTTGGCTGGAGAAAGATTAAATCTTAAAAATCCTAACAAACCTCCGGCAAGTGAGAAAGCCAGAATTGACTGCTGATAATTATTACCTGTCATAAAAAACAGTACACCAAAAGACACTGATGCAACTATACCCAAACAAGCAGCCAGACCATCAATTCCATCAATTAAATTGTATGCATTAACAATTACTATTATTGTAAGTGCAGTAAACAATATACTAATTATATAAGGCAATTCGTGAATACCAAAAATATTATACATGTATTCTATCCTTAAATCACCCCAAACAACAACTATTAAAGCACCTAATATTTGTCCAACTGATTTTTTAAATGCAGAAAGACCTACTAAATCATCTTTAATACCAAGAAATGAAATAATAATTAAAGAAGCCGTTAAATATTGCAAATGTTCACATTGAATAAATTTTGTCCAGAACGTCATTGCAAACAAGAAACCCAGAAAAATTCCTATCCCACCAAGTGTTGGAATTTTACTAACATGAATTTTTCTCTCATCCGGAAAATCAAATAAGTGCTTAATTTTAGCAACTTTAATAATTACAGGGATTGCCAGGAATGTAATAGCAAATGCAGTAAAAAAACTAAAAAATATATTATAAATTTCGTTACTAAGCATTTTATTGTATTGGGTTAGCAAAACTAAATTAAAATTTCAAAATAAACAAAACATAATATTAGGTTCTATGTTTCTCATTTTCATCTAATAATATATTCAAATAACTTCTATATCTTGATTCGGCAATTTCACCAGATGTAACAGAATCTTTTACTGCACAATTTGGCTCATGAGTATGAGTACAATTATAATATTGGCAGTTCTGACTTAAAGAAAATATCTCTCTGAAATAATGAAACAACTCATCATTTTTAATATTGATTAAACCAAAACCTTTAATTCCTGGCGTATCAATTATAAAACCACCATCAGTAAGCTCAAACATTTCGCTGAAAGTTGTAGTATGTTTTCCCTTTAAATGATAATTTGAAATTTCTGCTACTTTTAAATTAAAATCAGGCTCTAAAGAATTTATCAAAGTAGATTTTCCAACTCCAGAATTACCTGAAATCAAACTCACTTTTTTATTTAATAAACTTTTTAATTCATCCAGCCCAATATTTTCCTTTGCAGAAATTGAAATACAATTATATCCTATTTTATTATAAATAAGCTTAAGTTCATCAAGATAAGAGAGTAAAACCTCATCATAAATATCAATTTTATTAAAAATTATTATAACAGGAATTCTGTATGCTTCGGCTGTACACAAATACCTATCTATAAATTCTGTGCTTGTAACAGGGTTAATCAGAGTTACTACAAGACATGTTTGATCAATATTTGCAGCAATAACATGATTCTGTCTTGAAAGATTTACAGATTTTCTAACAATATAATTTCTTCTGTCTTTTACTTCAGTAATATTTCCATGCGTTCCATCTTCTTCAATTTCAACATCTACCCAATCACCTACTACAACAGGATTTGTACTTTTAGAAACTGTTAATCTTAGTTTTCCTCTTATGTTACAAGGAATAGTCTTACCATTAATAGTCCGTACTAAAAATAAACTTCCTGTAGATTTAAAAACAAGTCCAAGCATTATAAATAATTTCGACAAAGATAATTTAATTACGAATAACAGATTACAAATTAGAAATCACAATTAATTTAGCCATTAGCAATTATTTTAGTCATTCGTAATAGTTTTTTATCTTTGAAGAAAAAAACATGAGGGAAATTATTGAAAATGCCTGGGGAAACCGTGAATTACTCTCACAATCTGATATTCAATCTGCTATAAAATCAGTAATTGAAAATTTAGATAAGGGAAAATTAAGGGTTGCCGAACCAAATGGCAGTGAATGGATTGTAAATGAATGGATAAAAAAAGCTGTTATTCTATATTTTTCTATTCAAAAAATGGAATTAATAGAAGCTTCTCCATTTATTTTTTATGATAAAATTCCCTTAAAAAGTAATTTTAAAGAACTTGGTGTAAGAGTAGTTCCACATGGACTTGCGCGTTATGGAAGCTATCTTGCCAAAGGTGTTATTTTAATGCCAAGTTATGTAAATATCGGCGCTTATGTTGATGAAGAAACCATGGTTGATACATGGGCAACTGTTGGTTCATGTGCACAAATAGGTAAACATGTTCACTTGAGCGGTGGTGTTGGCATAGGTGGTGTTCTTGAACCTATACAGGCAGCACCGGTAATTATTGAAGATAATTGTTTTATTGGCTCAAGATGTATTGTTGTTGAAGGAGTTCATGTTGGCAAAGAAGCTGTATTAGGCGCAAATGTGGTATTAACTCAAAGCACAAAGATTATTGATGTTACTGATAAAGAAAAAATAGAATACAAAGGCTATATACCCGAGAGATCTGTTGTTATACCCGGAAGCTATTCCAAACAATTTCCTGCCGGAGAATTTCAGGTTCCTTGCGCATTAATAATTGGAAAAAGAAAAGAAAGTACAAACCTTAAAACTTCATTAAACGAGACTCTAAGAGAATTTAATGTTCCTGTTTAAATTAATTTTATGAGAATAGCATTTGATGCCAAACGGGCATTTTATAATAATACCGGATTAGGAAATTATAGCAGAAATACTATCAGACAACTATCTACTTTTTTCCCATCAAACGAATATTTGCTTTACACTCCCTCAACTTCAAAAAGAATAAAATTTGACATTGCAGAAAACTCTAAAATTATTACTCCGCAATCATTTACAGGGCAGATTTTCAAATCATACTGGAGAAGCTATTTAATGAATTATCAGATTGCAAATGACAAAGTTGATATTTACCACGGATTAAGTAACGAACTGCCATTTGGAATAAAAAGCATTAATGTTAAAAAAGTTGTAACAATTCACGATTTAATTTTTAAGCGTTTCCCAGATTTGTACAAACCAGCTGACAGAAAGATATACGACAGAAAATTTAAATACTCTTCAGAAATTGCAGACGTTGTTATAGCAGTTAGCAAACAAACTGCAAATGACATCGAAGAATTTTATAAAATTAATCCGAATAAAATCAAGGTTGTTTACCAAGGATGTAATCCATTATTTTACAAACTACTAGACGAAAAAGAAAAAACATTAGTTAAAAATAAATATAAACTTCCCGCTGATTTCTTACTTTCAATTGGAACAATTGAAGAACGAAAAAATTTATTAGGTATAATTGAAGCTATACACAAAAACAACATTGATATTCCGTTAATTGTTATTGGCAGAAAAACTGCATACTTTGACCAAGTAAAAAGTTACATTATTGCTAACAATTTAGATAATAAAATCACTTTTATCGACAACCTTGCAAATACCGACCTTCCTGCTTTCTATCAATGTGCAAAAGCATTCATTTACCCTTCATTTTTTGAAGGATTTGGGATTCCTGTTTTAGAATCATTAGCATCTGGAACACCTGTTATTACTAGCGAAGGAAGCTGTCTTGAAGAAGCAGGTGGAGAAAATTCTGTTTACATAAATCCTTACAAACATGAAAGTATTGCCGAGGGAATAAACAAAGTTCTTTCAAGTAAAGATCTACGTATAAACATGATTGTTGAAGGAAGAAAGCATGCTTTAAAATTTACCGAGGAACAAGTTGCAAAAAATATAATTACTACATATGAACAACTTTTCTGATTTTTCATTAGACGTAAACAAATCTATTGAGACTTTAAAATCAGGTGGCATAATCCTTTGTCCCACCGATACAGTATGGGGACTAAGTTGCGACGCAACAAACCCAAAAGCAGTTGAAAAACTTTTTGAGCTAAAAAAACGTCCACAAAACATGTCGATGATAGTTTTAGTAGCAACTGATGCTTCAATTCAACAATATGTAAGAGAAGTGCCGGAAATTGCATGGGAACTATTGGATGTAGCCGACAAGCCACTTACAATTGTTTATCCCGGAGCTAAGAACTTAGCGCAAAATTTAATTTCAACTGATGGTACAATTGCTATAAGAGTTTGTAAAGATGATTTTTGCAATGCGCTTATTTCAAAATACAGAAAGCCGTTAGTTTCAACATCTGCAAATTTTTCGGGCAAAAATACTCCATTAATTTTTAATGAAATATCCGATGAATTAATTAGTTCCGTTGACTATGTTGTAACATACAATCAGGAAAACACTACTAAATCGCAACCCAGCTCAGTAATTAAGATAGGACTTGGAGGAGAAATTGAAATAATAAGAAAATAAACTTTACTTCTCTCTTACTAACAAACTACCTGATAATTCAACCATAATATTTTTATTTTCTTCTTTTACCGAAATTTGCTTAAGATTATTTATTGCTAAATCATGATAATAATCTAATTTCTCTTTTAAAATAACAGGTATATCTAATTGATTATAAATTTGCGTTACTTCTTTTATTTTCTTAGAACTTTCGATATCTGAAGAATTAATTAATTCGAATAATCTTTTTTTACTCTCACCTTTTGCATTCTCAATTGCAGAGATTAACATAAAAGTTTTTTTATTTGAAACAATATCGCCACCTATTTGTTTGCCGAATGTTTTAACATCACCATAAACATCTAAGAAATCATCCTGTAGCTGAAATGCTAATCCTAAATTAATGCCAAAATCATAAAGTAAATTTGCATCATTATCATTTGCTCCGCCAATGATTGCTCCTATTTTTAAAGATGCAGCCAGAAGAACTGCTGTCTTAAGAGTAATCATATGAATATACTCATCAGTAGAAACATCAATTCTTGTTTCAAAATTCATATCGTATTGCTGCCCCTCACAAACCTGTAATGCTGTTTGATTGAACACTGGTAAAACTTTAGCTAATATCTCAGGTTTTAGTGAAAAGAAAAATTCATAAGCTTTAATCATCATTGCATCGCCCGAAAGTATTGCTGTATTATCGTTCCATTTTTTATGAACTGTAGGCATATTGCGTCTAATATCTGCCTTGTCCATAATATCATCATGTAAAAGAGTGAAATTATGAAATATCTCGAGACCCAATGCAGGCTTGATAACATCAATAATCTCTTTTGAAAACATATTGCAGGAAATAAGTGCAAGTACAGGTCTTAGTCTTTTACCGGTACCTGAAAGGACATAATCAATTGGCTTATAAAGTTCAACTGGTGCAATATTAAAATTCAATTCACCAATTTTATCATTAATAATTTTTTGGTAATCTTTATATTGAAGCATAAAATGAGCTTTCAGAATTTCTTTTATTACTCGGATAAATTATTTAACTCAAAAAGTCCTCCATCTAAAATTTTCAACAACCCCTCTTTAAGGGTTAATAGGGGACTATCAATAAGTACTTTCATTTTAGTAATATCAGGATGACGTCCTCTCATATCGCCTTCTTTTAACGGCGGAAGAAAAACAATTTTAGAAGAAGAACCGGTTACTTCAATTATAGTTTTTGCCAGTTCCAAAATTGTAATTTCATTTTCTCCTCCAATGTTAGCAACATCGTTCACATAAATATTTTTATAAAATGCGTTTAAACATGCATTAACATTATCTTCTACAAAACAAAATGTACGAGTCTGGCCACCATCACCATATATTGGGATATCTTCATTTTTTAAAGCATGAACCAGAAATTTACTAATTACAAAATTTTTGCTCTGCTTAGGTCCATACGTATTAAAAAAACGAAAAATTGTATAATCTAGATCAAACTCCTGTTTGTACGAACGTAAATACGCTTCGCCTATATTCTTAACAATTGCATATGGCAATCTTGAATTCAGTGGAGTAGTTAATTCGTGTTGTGGGTACTCAACAGGCTCACCATAAATTTCGGAAGATGAGCTATAAAAAACTCTTTTAACTCCAATATTCTTACTAAGCTCAAGCACATTTTGTATTCCTGATACATCATTCAAAACCATTATCGGATTTGCTAGAGTATGCTGAACCCCAACAACAGCAGCATAATGAAAAACATACTCAAATCTCCATGACATCATAATCTCGGAAATTTCTTTATGATTATTCACGTCTGCTTTAATAAATTTAAAATTATCAGCAGGAGGAGGTAATTTTTTCAGGTGACCCGAAGATAAATTATCTACAACAACCACAAAATTCTCAGGATTCTTTAATAAAAATTCAGTCAGAGTGCTTCCAATAAATCCTGCTCCACCTGTAACTAATATATTTCTCATTTTATTTCAATATGAATATGACAAAATTAGTAATAAAAAAAACTTAATCAAAAAGACCTAAATAATAGAAACATACTTATAATTTAAGAATGAAGATTATTAAATGCTTTTCCCAGCATTTCTACTAAATCTCCTGCAATTAATGATTCCTGACTATTTTCTTCAACAACTAGGTCTCCGGCTAGTCCATGTATATACACACCTAATATTGATGCATGTAAAGCAGAATATCCCTGAGCTAAAAATGAAAGAATAATTCCTGTTAAAACATCGCCACTTCCACCGGTAGCCATTCCAGGGTTACCCGTTGAATTAAAATAGCAATTTCCATCTGGAGAAATAATTTGAGTAAATGCACCTTTAAGAACAACATGCACATCATACATCCGGGCAAATTCAATTGCTTTTAAATGCCTTTGATAAAATGTTTCGGAGTCTCCTACTAACCTGTCAAATTCTTTAGGATGTGGAGTTATAACAGTATTATGTGGCAATATGCTTAAAAAATCTTTATTTTCTGAAATAATATTTAACCCGTCAGCATCAATCACCAATGGCTTTGAACAATTTTGCAATAAAAGTTTAATAAAGTTTACTGTCTCTTTTTGTGTGCCAATTCCCGGTCCAACGCCAATAGCATTATATAATTCAATTGCAGGTATTTCGGAAATAATATTTTCGTTTTTATCCATACTTACCATAGATTCGGGTACAGCAGTTTGCATAATCTCATATCCGCATTTAGGAACATGAGTGGTTAAAAGCCCAACACCTGAACGCAGACAAGCTCTTGCCGACAAAACCGTTGCTCCTATTTTTCCCTTACTTCCTGAAAATAATAAAGCATGACCATAACTTCCCTTATGAGAAAATGTATCTCTATTGACTATTATATTTTTTACAAACTCTTTATCGATATAATAATAATTTGTATTCTCTGAATTTAATTTCTCTTTATGAAGTCCGATAGGTAATAAAAACCATTTTCCGGTATATCGGTTATTTTCTGCGAAGAAAAATGAAAGTTTTGGAAACTGAAGAGTTAAAGTAAAATTTGCTTTTACAATTGCTTCTTTATTATTTTGAGTATTATCTTCACCAAATAACCCAGATGGTAAATCAATAGAAACAACTTTACAATCCGAGTTATTAATTAATTTAACAATATCAGCAGCAAAATTATCTAACTGTCTGGTAAGACCACTTCCAAAAAGAGCATCAATAATTACCTCGCTACTTTTAAAATTAACTTCTGAAATGTTTTTTACAACTTCCGTTTTAATCTCTTTAATAGATTTAAGTCTTTCAAGATTAATTTTACAATCATCTGAAAAATTGCCTGAGATGTCTGCTAAATATACTCTTACCTTATAATCAGAATCATTCAGCATTCTTGCAACTGCTAATCCGTCTCCACCATTATTTCCGGGCCCTGAAAACACAACAAACTCATTTTCTTTTGAGAATAGCTCAGTTATTTTCCTGAAAATCTCCTTTGAAGCTCTCTCCATTAAATCAATAGAAGAAACAGGTTCATTTAAAATTGTAAATTTATCTATATCTGCAACTTGATTGGTTGTAAAAATCTTCATTTTTTATCTTATTGAAATTCTGCTACTTGTACTACAACTTTAATTCTTTATGCAAATTTAGTTGTTATTAAGCAGACTACAATTGGTAGCTTAAAAAAGATTTCTATTTTTGTAAAAATAAATAATAGCTATTAATTTAAAATAAAGTTTATGTTTAAATCACATCCAAAAGGTTTATTAGCTGCGGCTCTTGCAAACATGGGAGAACGTTTTGGTTTTTACACCATGATGGCAATTTTGGTATTATTTTTACAAGCTAAATTTGGTTTGTCAGGAACAAATGCTGGAATTATTTATTCTATTTTCTATTTCTCTATTTACATTTTAGCATTCGTTGGTGGACTAATTGCAGATAAAACAAGAAATTACAAAGGGACAATTCTTACCGGTATTGTTTTAATGGCTGTAGGTTATCTTTTAATCGCCATACCTTCGCCAACACCTACACCAAATAAAACTCTTTTCTTAACACTTACTTGTATTGGGTTATTTGTTATAGCTTTTGGTAATGGTTTATTTAAAGGAAATCTTCAAGCCTTAGTTGGTCAAATGTATGATAATCCACAATATGGAAAAATGAGAGATTCAGGTTTCTCATTGTTTTATATGTTTATTAATGTAGGAGCAATTTTTGCACCTTTGGCTGCAATTGGAACAAGAAACTGGTGGTTAGGATCTCATGGTTTTAAATATAATGCAGATCTTCCATCATTATGCCATGCTCATCTTGAAGGAACAATTAATTCTGATGCAGCTACTTCTTTAAGTGAAATGGCAAATAAGGTAAGTGCTACTCCTGTTACAGATATGACAGCTTTTGCAAACGAATATTTAAATGTATTTACAACCGGTTTCCATTATGCATTTGGTGTTGCAATTTTTGCAATGGCAATTTCATTAATTATATATATGGTTAATAAAAAGAGTTTTCCAAATGCAAAGAAAGTCGTTACATCAAGTACTGTTGTTGACCCAGATGCAATAAAAATGGACATAAAAGAAGTTAAACAACGTTTATATGCTTTATTTGCAGTATTTGCTGTTGTAATCTTTTTCTGGTTATCATTCCATCAAAACGGCTTAACATTAACATTCTTTGCAAAAGAATATACTGATTTAAGTAGCATGAAAATCTCATTAGGTAGTTTAACACTTCAGGGAGCCGAGATTTTCCAATCTATTAATCCTTTCTTTGTTGTTTTTCTTACTCCTATAGTACTTGCATTATTTAGTTGGTTAAGAAGAAACGGTAAAGAACCTTCTACACCTAAGAAAATTGCAATTGGTATGCTTATAGCTGCTTTAGGTTTCTTTGTTATGGCTATTGGCTCATATTACAGTAATCTTCCTTTACATTCTGCTATTAATCCTGAAGAAGGAGGCGTCCCGCTTGCTGAAAGCCTGAAAGTAACACCTTTCTTATTAATATTTACTTATTTTATTTTAACAGTTGCAGAATTATTTATTAGCCCACTTGGAATTTCATTTGTTTCAAAAGTTGCTCCACCGCAGTATCAAGGAATTATGCAAGGTGGTTGGCTAGGTGCTACAGCAATTGGTAACTCTTTATTATTTGTTGGTGCAGTGCTTTATGATAGTATTCCAATCTGGATGACATGGTCAGTATTTGTAATAGCATGTTCAATTTCAATGTTTACTATGTTATTCATGTTAAAATGGCTCGAGAAAGTTGCTAAATAACTCTAACAAAAAAGGCTGCTAAAACAGCCTTTTTTTATTTTACATGGAATCAGAAAAATATAATAATTATTCTAACTGGATTAAAAATAAATTTAATGAACGTGTTCAGAAAATTTCTGTAGATGCAGGTTTCACATGCCCAAACCGTGACGGATCAAAAGGTAATGGTGGTTGTATTTATTGCGATAATATAACATTTAGTCCTAACTATTCTTCAAATGCTAAAAGTATAACTCAGCAATTAAACGAAGGAATCGAATTCTTTAATAAAAAATATCCTTCACAACAATATATAGCTTATTTTCAAAATTACACTAACACTTATTCTGACTTAAATAATTTAAAGGAACTTTATCTGGAAGCTCTCTCCCATGAAAAAGTAGTAGGTATTGCTGTATCTACACGCCCTGACTGTGTTGATAATGGCGCATTGGAATTACTCGGCGAATTATCAAAAAAATATTTCGTAACAATAGAGTTTGGAGTTGAATCAACATCTGATAAAACATTAAGCTTACTTAACAGATGCCACAGTTTCGAAGATTCTGTAAAGGCAATTACAAAAGCATCATCTATTGGACTAAGAGTATGCGTGCATTTAATTATTGGATTACCAGAAGAAAACAATTTGCAAATAATTGAACACGCAAAGCAACTTTCATTATTACCAATAAATATTTTAAAGCTACACCAGTTACAAGTAATAAAAGGAACTAAGCTCGAAGAGCTTTTTTTACACAATAAAAACTTAATTAAAATATACTCAGTTGATGAGTATGTAGATTTAACAATAGACTTTCTGGAACATTTATCACCTGAAATTATTATTGAACGCTTTACAAGCGAGTCTCCTTTAGAAAAAGTTATAGCGCCAAAATGGGGAGGATTAAAAAACTTTGAAATTGTAGATAAAATAAGGAAAAGATTAATTGAAAGAAACACCTGGCAAGGTAGATTAGTTTAGTCAAGTCTTTCGACCTGACAAATTTAATTATCTATTGTTTCTGTAGATTCTTTAATTTCAACAGGTCTTAGCCCAAATAACTTATTGCCAGGATACAAAATATCAATCATTTTTCTTTGGTCAACCGGATGAGCTGTTTTTTTATTTTTAATAATTATTACTGATGAAGAGTCTTTAGGCAATCTCATAATAACACTTTGGAAACCTTGCCACCAACCGGAATGAAATAATACCTGAGTACTATCCTCAAGAAAATACATTTTCCAGCCAAAGCCATAATAAATATTACTTCTTCTGGTTTTTGTCTGAGGCTGAAATGCCTGTTGTAAAATTTCCTTATTTACTAAGCTATCTGAATACAAAGCTAAATCCCATTTATATAAATCATCAACAGTGGTGAATATACCCTTATCACCAGTAACACCGTTCAGATAAAAGAACCCTGCTTCATATTTTGGCGACAAATATCCTGTTGCAATATTCAAATTATTATAATTTTCTATTTCTGAATAAAAAAATGAATGATTCATTCCAATTTTATTAAAAATATTATTGTGTACAAATTGCTCAAATGACAAACCTGAAACCTCTTCTACTATTGCTGCTAACAAAGCATAATTAGTATTACAGTAATGATAACCTTTATCGGATTTATAATATTTCTCGGGAAAATTATTGCACATAATGTTAACAACATCCTTATTAGTTAAAAGCTTAAACTTATCAGACACAAGGTTATCGCAAAAATACATATAGTTAGGCAATCCTGAACGATGTGTTAACAATGTTCTGATGAATATATTTTTATATGGAAATAAAGGAAAAAACTTTTGAATACTATCATCTAAGCTTATTTTTCCTTGCTGTATAAGAATGAGAATTGCAACTGATGTAAATTGCTTGGAAGCTGAACCTATCTGAAATACATAATCATCTGTCAGCTCAGTATGCAATTTTCTGTTTGCTAAACCATATGCTTTCTTATAAATTACTGTACCTTTCTTACTAACTAATACAACTCCTGAAAATATTTGTTGTTGAAACAAATCATTAAAAAATTCATCGAATTGTTTAGCCTGATTTCTAGAACTTAAAAAAGTATTTATTTTTTTTGTATTTAATTTTGAGATCTGAGTAACACACTTCCCTTTTCTTTGCTGCTCTATATCGCTACAACTAATGCATACAACTGATAATAAAAACAAAAGAAACGCAAAAAACAATTTTGACATTTGAAAAAATAAAATTCTATTTAATTTTAAAATTAATAATAGTTTTCAATAATAATTAGACTAAATTTTTATATTTGTAAAAGAAAACAAAAACATTAATGAAGGATTTAATCTTACATGCCTTTCTCCTGCTCACATTCACTATTAATTTCTTTGTTAGTAGCAACAATTCATACGCTCAGGAAAACAAGGTAATTGATTCATTAAAGACTTTGATTAAAACAGATAAGGCTGACACAAATTTACTTAATCACCTGAATGATCTTGCATTAGAATACAGTTTTGCTAACACTGATTCTGCTATAAACATCAGCAATAAAGCAATTAAACAAGCTTCTAAAATATTAAAAGAAACACAGGATATTAAAATCAGATTATCAGCACAAATGATTCTTGGAAAATCTTGTTATCAGATTGCTTCATTTTATGATGATAACGGCAATTATGAACTCTCAATATTTTTTAATAAAAAAGCATTACTTATATATGATATACTAATAAATACTTCTGATCAGAAAAAAGTAATACAGGCACGTAAATCTAAAACACTAAGTAATATTGGAAATATATATAATAAGCAAGGCGATTATCCTAATGCTATTGATTACTATTTAAACTCATTGAAAATTGCAGAAGAGATTGAGAACAAAAGATTAATATCAACAAATCTTGGAAATATTGGTATTATTTATAAATATCAGGGGAATTATGAAAAAGCTCTTGAATATTACTTTAAAGCGCTTAAAATTGCTGAAGAAATAAATAATAAAATAAAAATCTCATCAATTCTTGGTAACATCGGAATTATATATGATATAAAACAAGAAAACGAAAAAGCTCTTGAATATTATATAAAAGCACTTAAAATCGCTGAAGAAATTGGCGATAAAAGCTGTATCGAAACAAATTATATTAATATCGGAGAGTTATATAAGGAACAAAAAGATTTTCCAAAAGCCTTAAAATATTATTTAAATGCATTAAAAATCGCTGAAGAAATAAATGACAGAAGTAATCTATCTGTTCTACAAGGCAATATTGGCACATTATATACATTAACAAAAAAATATGCTGATGCAGAAGTTTATTTAAATAAGGCTCTTATTGGAGCAGACAGTATAAATTATTTGCTTGCAATAAAAGAATTTAACATTGAACTCAGTAATCTATATGAAGCATGGGGAAAAACCGACAATGCACTAAAGTATTATAAAAAGGCTATGGTAGCAAAAGATTCTTTATTTAATGCAGATAAGAATCAGGAGATTACACGTAAAGAAATGAATTTCGATTTTGACAAAAAACAAGCTGCCATAAAAGCTGAACAAGACAAGAAAGATGCGGTAGCTAATGCATATAAAAACCGACAACAACTTATTCTAATTCTTGTATGTTGTGTTTTGTTACTAGTTATTTTGTTTGCATTCTATATATTCAGATCCCTTCGTATAACAAAGAAACAAAAAGCAATAATTGAGCAACAAAAGTTTATTGTTGATGAAAAAAATTGTGAACTAAACTCGCAAAACGAAGAAATATCAGCACAAAGAGATGAAATAGAGGCTCAACGTGATGTATTATCAGAACAAAACAATCTTCTATATGAACAGAAGCAAGAAATTACTGATAGTATTACTTATGCAAAACGTATTCAGAATGCTTTATTGCCAACCGGTAAATTTGCTAATGAATTACTAGGTGAACATTTTATTCTTTTTAAACCTAAAGATATTGTTTCAGGTGATTTTTATTGGGCTACAAGAATAGATAAATGGTTAATTGTTACGGTTGCTGATTGTACCGGACACGGAGTACCAGGTGCATTCATGAGTATGCTTGGAATATCATTCTTAAATGAAATTGTCAGAAAAAAAGAAATAACACAGGCTTCACAGGTTCTTGATCAATTAAGAGGTTCAATTATTGATGCACTAAAACAAAAAGGAGTAAGTGGTGAACAAAAGGATGGTATGGATATGTGCCTTTGTGTTATTAACACTGAAACATACGAAATGCAATATGCCGGCGCAAATAACCCTTTATATATAGTAAAAAGTCAAAAGTCGAAAGGTGAAAGATTAGAATCTGACTTTCAACTTTCAGACTTTGAACTTTATGAACTAAAAGGTGACAGAATGCCTGTTTCAATTTACATAAAAATGGCTCCTTTTAAAAATAACATCGTTCAATTAAATAAGGGAGATTGTTTGTATTTATCAAGTGATGGCTTTAAAGATCAGTTTGGTGGCATTGATTACAAAAAATATAAATCAAATCAATTTAAAGATTTGCTTTTAAAAATTCACCAGAAACCAATGAGTGAACAATCTGAAATTTTGCATCAAACCTTTATTAACTGGAAAGGTAACCACAAACAAATTGATGATGTTACAGTTTTAGGTATCAGAATTTAAAACTAACCACACTCTCAGTAATATATTCCAATTGTTCATTTGTCATTTCGGTATGCATTGGCAAAGATAACACTCTACCTGAAAGCATCTCTGTAACCGGAAAATTCTCATCTTTAAACTCATACTGACTATAAGCTTTCTGACGATGAATCGGTACCGGATAATATATCATACAAGGAATATTCTTTTCCTGTAAATGCTTTTGTAATGAATCACGTTTATTTTCTTCAACTATAAGCGTATATTGATGAAAAATATGGTCAGACCAAGCGGTTCTTTTTGGAATTTTTATCCAAGAAATATTTTGAAATGCTTTGTCGTAATAATTTGCAACAAAAATTCTTGCTTTATTATATTCGTCAAGGTATTTTAGTTTTACTCTAAGTATTGCAGCTTGTATGGTATCTAATCTCGAATTTATTCCTATATTATCATGATAATATCTAACTGTCATTCCGTGATTTGTTATAGAACGAATTTTCTTGGCAAGATCGTCGTCATTTGTCATCAATGCACCACCATCACCAAAACAACCTAAATTTTTTGAAGGAAAAAATGAAGTACAACCAATATGACCAATAGTTCCGGCCTTTTTTGTTTCACCGTTCTTAAATTTATAGTTACTACCATTTGCCTGAGCTAAATCTTCAATAACGTACAGATTATATTTCTTAGCAACGTGCATTATTGCTTCCATATTCGCACACTGTCCAAATAAGTGTACAGGAACAATTGCTTTTGTTTTTGGTGTAATTGCTTTCTCAATATTTTCAGGAGTAATTAAAAACGTTTCAGAATCTACATCAACCAAAACAGGAGTAAGTCCCATTAATGCAATAACCTCGGCAGTTGCAATAAAAGTAAAATCAGCAGTAATAACCTCATCACCTGGTTTAAAATCAAGAGCCATCATAGCTATTTGAAGCGCATCTGTACCATTACCACAAGTAATTACATGTTTTGCTCCAGTATATTCTGCAAGTTCTTTCTCAAAAAGATGAACTTTTTCTCCTTTTATAAATGAAGTATCATCAATTACACTTGCAATTGCATTATCAATTTCTACTTTTATTTTGTTATACTGACCCTTAAGGTCAACCATTTTTATTGATTCCATATTTCTACATATAAGACTCAACAGGTTTTTAAAACTGTTAGGTCTCTCTAATTCTACAATTTTTTATTTTTTAAAATATACCAGGATATTGTTAAAAATAATGCAATATATCCTATTGCAACTAAACTATTACCCCATAATGGCATTTCAAAAGGAATAGCAGGAGCATCATTCACAATCTGACCATTAATAGTAGTTGTAAATTGTGCATTTGTTGAAATCTGAAAAATATCTGGTGCCGGTGTTAAATTTGAAATAACTTTCATAGGGAAAAACATCAGAATATTTTCAGGAAAGAAATTTCTAACAATTGGCTCAAGAAAAATAAAATAACCAAAAAAGGTAAGAATAGACAACCCTATATTTTTTATTAAAAGTGCTATCATCATTGCGAATGACATATATGCAAATGCCTGAACAAAATACACAAAAGGCAGATATATTGTATCAAAAACAGCTGACCATGATTCTGAAGTATTATAGAATATTCCTAGAATTAGTGTAGATGCAACAACTAGAACAAATCCGGCAAATGCAAAAACTAACATTAAATATACTTTCCCAAGAAATAATTCTGTTCTCGATAAACCATCAATAACATGTTGACGAAATGTTTTGAACGAAAATTCATTGCATACAAATATCATAGATATTATAGCAAGTATAAGATTAAACCAGCTTGCCAACCATGTAGTAGTATTCCATAAAGCAGGAAATCTGAAAAATGTTCCGCTATCTAAACCCGGCAAATTAATATTAATTTGAGTACCTAAAAATAAACACAAAACAAATAATACTGCCCAGAATATTGCTGGCAACCAAAATCCTGTATAGGTAAATAGCTTAATAAATTCAATTTGAAGTAATCTTTTCATTTGTTTACTAATTCTAAAAATTGTTCTTCAAGACTTTGAGTTCGGGTTTCAATGGCATGCAGCATAAAACCATTTTCAAAAGCAAGCTTATTAATATAAGCCGAATCAAATGGTTGCTGAACGTCAATTAAAATACCTTTTTCTATTGTTGTAACATTTTTACAAATACCAGCACGTACTAAAAATTCAAATAATTCAGGATTTCTGTCAGAAGAAAGATACACTTGCTCATTATTAGATAACAATTCATGTACTTTTCCACTTTTTAGTAATTTTCCCTTTTTTAGAATTGCTGCATGTGTACAAACTTTTTCTACTTCATCTAATATATGACTTGCAATAATTATAGTCTTTCCCAATGCTGCCTGACCTTTTATTATTTCTCTAATATCTGCAATTCCCTGAGGATCTAAGCCATTTGCAGGTTCATCTAATACAAGAACTTCTGGATCACCAAGCAGTACTCCAGATAATGCAAGCCTTTGCTTCATTCCCAAAGAAAAAGAATCAAAACGATAATCTCTTCTTTCGTATAAGCCTGTCAATGTTAAAACCCTTGATATATCAGATTCAGGTACACCTTTAATTTTTGCAGTAATTGATAAATTCTGCTGAGCAGTGAGGTAAGGATAGAAATTTGGAGTTTCAATTAAAGAACCAATTCTCTTTTTGTAATCGTTATTATAAATATTTTCAAACCATGAATAATTTCCATTATCGGAATGAATAATGCCCATAACAATGGATAGTGTTGTAGTTTTTCCGCTTCCATTCGGACCCAGAATTCCAAAAACCTGTCCGGCATTTATAGAAAGAGATAGTTCTTTTAACGCTTCAATATTACCGTAGCGCTTTGAAAGATTTTCAATTTTAAGAATTTCGTTTGCCATATTTATTTACTACAAACAATTTTTATTTAACTTAATTTCCCATTTCTGAAATAAATTTCAATCTCATCAATCTTATTTCTTCCATTGAATAGTCATCTTCGCCAAGCTCTTTTATTGCAGCTTCCAGAGTATCTGTTTCAGCATTCTGGAAATACTCATATAAATCTGCTTGTTTTTCTTCATCAATAGATTGAGAAATAGTATAAGATAAATTAACTTTTGTTCCAGAATATACTATAGCTTCAAGCTCATCCAGTAAATTTTCAAATTCAATTCCTTTTGCATTACAAATATCATCTAATGGAATTTTCCTGTCTATGCTTTGAATAATAAATACTTTTAAACTGCTTTTATTAATTACAGATTTTACAACCATATCCTGTGGACGCTCAATCTCATTCTCATTAACATAAGTCAGAATAAGATCAATAAAAGGTTGTCCATATCTTTGTGCTTTTCCTGCTCCAACTCCAACAATATTTTTCATCTCCTCCATATTAATAGGATACTGGATAGCCATTTCCTCTAAAGAAGGATCCTGAAAAATAACAAAAGGTGGAAGATTTTGTTTTTTTGCAATTTGTTTTCTTAAGTCTTTTAACATTGCAAAAAGTGTTGGATCTGAAGCATTATCGCCCACTTGACCTTTAGGCATATCGTCATCATCACCTTCTTCATATTCATGGTCACGCATCAGCATTATTTCATATGGTGATTCAATATATTTTCTACCCTCTGGGCTCACCTTTAACAAACCATAATTTTCAATATCTTTAATGATAAATTTCTTTATCAAAGCTTGTCTTAATACTGCCAACCAGAATTTTTTATTTTCATCACTACCTGTTCCAAAAGAATCAAGATGATGATGATTATAAGTTTTTATTGAAGAAGTTGCATTTCCACAAAGTATATCAGAAATATGCTCCGCCTTGAATTTCTCCTGCACTTCAATAATACATTGCAATGCCGTAACAATAAACTCACTTCCGTCGAACTGAACTTTAGGATTTAAGCAGTTATCACAGTTCTCACAATTATCTTTCTTATATTCTTCACCAAAATAATGCAATAGCAATCTACGTCTACAAATAGACGACTCGGCATAAGAAACAGTCTCGAAAAGTAATTGTTTACCAATTTCTTGTTCAGATACAGGTTTTCCCTGCATAAATTTCTCGAGCTTCTGAATATCGTCATAACTATAAAAAGCTATACATTGTCCCTCTCCTCCATCACGACCGGAACGTCCTGTTTCCTGATAATAACCTTCAAGGCTTTTTGGCATGTCATAATGAATAACAAATCGCACATCAGGTTTGTCAATACCCATTCCGAATGCAATAGTAGCAACTATAACATCACACATTTCCATCAAAAATGCATCCTGGTTATTTACTCTGGTGTTAGAATCTAATCCTGCATGATATGGTAATGCTTTTATTCCATTTGCAACTAATTGCTCTGATAATTCTTCTACTTTTTTTCTACTTAAACAATAAATAATTCCTGATTTGCCTTCATTGTTTTTTATAAACTTGATAATCTCCTTTGTTGCTCCAATTTTAGGACGAATCTCATAATACAGATTTGCTCTGTTAAATGAAAATATAAAAACATTTGCATCCTGTATCATCAAAGTTTTTAAAATATCATGTTGAACTTTTGGTGTTGCTGTTGCAGTAAGAGCTATAACTGGAGCTTCACCAATTTCATTTATTATTGGTCGTATTCTTCGATACTCAGGACGAAAATCATGTCCCCATTCAGAAATACAATGAGCCTCGTCTATAGCATAAAAAGAAATCTTAATTTTCTTTAAAAATTCAACATTTTCTTCCTTAGTTAAAGATTCGGGTGCTACATATAACATTTTTGTTTTTCCCGAAACAACGTCTTCTTTAACTCTTGCTATTTCTCCCTTATTTAAAGATGAGTTTAAAAAGTGTGCTATTCCATCCTCATTACTAAAACCACGTATTGCATCAACCTGATTTTTCATTAAAGCAATTAAGGGAGATATTATTATTGCCGTTCCTTCCATTATAATTGCCGGAAGTTGATAGCATAATGACTTACCACCACCAGTTGGCAATAACACAAATGAATTTCTTCCTGCCAATAAGTTATCTATAATTTCTTCTTGGTTTCCTTTAAAGTTATCGAACCCGAAATGTTTTTTTAGTAGTTGATGTAATGAATTTTCCTTCGTCTTGTCCATTTATTTACCCTTCTCTATGAATAATTTTGCTGTTAGTGCTAAAAAAAATAATTTTGTAACCTAAAGTTAGTTCATTTTTTACCACATCTACAAATTTATTTTTCATAATTTTGACAAACTTACAAAAATTGGAAACAAATAGCGACATAAAATCTCTTGCAATAAAGACAGTTATTGCCGAAGCCGAAGCAATAAAAAAGATTGCATTATTAATTGATAATGATTTTGAGAAAGTAGTAGAAGTTATTTTCTCGGGAAAAGGTAGAGTAATTGCTACCGGAATCGGTAAAAGTGCAATTATTGCCCAAAAATTAGTTGCAACTCTTAACAGTACGGGTACACCTGCTGTTTTTATGCATGCTGCCGATGCTATTCATGGAGATTTAGGAATTGTTTTAAGCGATGACGTTGTAATTTGTCTTTCAAAAAGCGGCGATACTCCCGAAATAAAAGTTTTAATACCTATAATTAAAAATCAGGGAAATAAAATTGTTGCAATAGTTTCAAACATTAATTCATTTCTGGCAAAAAATGCTGATTTCGTATTAAAAGCAACTATTGACGAGGAAGCCTGTCCGAATAACCTTGCGCCAACCTCCAGCACAACAGCACAGTTAGTGCTATGTGATGCTCTTGCTGTTTGCCTTTTAGACAAACACGGATTTACCAAAGAAGATTTTGCAAAATACCACCCAGGAGGAACTTTAGGAAAAAAATTATATATGCGTGTGAGAGATTTATATAAACATGATAATCCACCTAAGGTAAATGCTGACGACAACTTAAAAAATGTTATTTTCGAGATTTCATCAAAAAGATTGGGTGCAGCTGTTGTAGTTGACGAAAATGAAAATGTGCTTGGCATAATTACAGATGGTGATTTAAGACGAATGCTAGAAAAACAATTCGACATAAACACAATAAAGGCAAAAGACATTATGTCAAAATCCCCAAAAATAGTTTCTTCTGACGAAATGGCTATTAACGCTTTTTATATAATGGAGAAAAATAAAATTACTCAATTAGTAGTTTGTAAGGAGAATAAATATAAAGGAATTTTACATATTCACGATATTTTACATGAAGGAATAGTATAAATAACAAATTGCATGGAAAATCACAGAATGAAATTATATACTGAGAAATTAGTAAAGAAATACGGATCTAGATTAGTTGT
>JACREQ010000016.1 GCA_016218155.1 Bacteroidia bacterium | reverse complement strand
GTTGCTTGAAACAACTTTTGTTTTTTTTAAAACAATCCCTAAAGAATTAATGACTTCAAAAGAATTTATATAAGCAGTATTTGCATTTATAAATACTTGAAAAAACGCTATAAAAATACGATTTATTCTATTTGACTATTGATTTTTCATTCGTGAACTTCAAACTGTCATATAAAAAAGTGAGTTCCGCACAAACCTACTTATTAAGTAACTTTGTGCGGGATGCCAAAAGGACCACGAATATTTCGTTTCTCATTCTCACAAAAAGTGGATTGATTCGTTATGCCGGGTTGATGCTTTTTTACCAGTTTTGTAAATTTAGCCGGTTGGCAAAAATGAAATAAAAACCTTATTAATGTCTTTAACCTTAATAGAAAAATTGAACCCCGAACCGTTAACCTTATTACCTTATCAATACTAAATGAGAATAGAATACCGAAATCTTTTCACGCATTTTATATTTACAACTTTACACCGCCTGCCATTAATACAGGAAAAGCATAGAGCGCGCATTGAAAAATATATTACAGGTATTGTTAACAATAATGATTCAAAATTATATGCGATATACGCCAATCCGGAGCATGTTCATTTTCTTGTTTCACGCTCGCCAAAATTATCGGACGATGACTTAGCCGATATTATAGCAAATAGTTCAGATAACTTTATCAATCAAAATAAATTATGCATTGGAAAATTTTCGTGGCAAGAAACAGCGTCTGCATTTTCGGTATCAAAAGGAGATGTGGACAAGGTTTGTAAATATATTCTCAATCAACCTCAACATCATCGTAAATTTAGTTTTGCAGAAGAATATGATTCGTTTCTGAAATTTTATCAAAAGAGTTTGCGGTATCAGAAATAAGGTAATAAGGTTATATTTCTTTTTGTTGTTTTGTCTATTAAGGTAAAAAGGAAAAAAATAAGGTTTAATTTGTTATTAAAAAATTCAAAGAAGGATCACAAAACCAAAATAGAACTTTTGAACGGTTTTGCAATAGATTTTTTAAATCGATACTATGAAAGATTATCGAATTAGCGTTTTTTCAAGAAATAATATTGCTCAATATATTTGTTATTTCCCGTTTGAGTTAAAAAGTCAAACACCATGCTTTTTATCATGAGCGGCTTAAACGGAACGGAATTAGCGAAGGAGTTTACTTCT
>JACREQ010000015.1 GCA_016218155.1 Bacteroidia bacterium | reverse complement strand
AATCAGGGTGATGTTATTAGGGTAAATACGGAAACCGGAGAATACGTGGAAAGAGCGTAATAATTTAAGATTTATGATTTTAGATTTAAGATTTTAAAATTTTGGTTTAATACTTAAAAAGTGTTGGTAATTTCATTTATTATATTTAAAATAGTTATACCAGAGAATAAAGTTTTGCCGGCTCTTTTTACTTAATCCTCTATGGATTTTCAGATTATTTTTTAAATAAGAAAATCTGGTTTCTAAACAATTGGTTGATTTTGGGATATGCGGATTATCCAGATAGTGAAACATATTTGGTAAAGCATTTTTAATTAGTGATCTGGTTCGTCTAAGTAGTTTGTGAGTATACCATTTTCTGCCTGACAAACTTTCGCTTTTCTCCTTGAGGAAAGAACTATATTTTCTACACCAGCCATCAAATTGCCTTATCCAATAATCCCGTTTATCATGATTATCTATCTTGTGCAATTTCTTAACCCAGTATCTCAACGTAATTCCAGCGCCAGTCTTAGGATTGCGAGTTAAATAAATTAAACTCATTCTCTGAATATGAATAATGCACCTCTGGTGAACCACGCTAGGGAAAACATCCCTCACCGCCTTTAAAAGCCCCCTTTGCCCGTCTGAAGTGATGCTAAACGGGATTATGCCTATCTGTTTTAGGAATTCTAAATCAGTCGTATAATCATAATAGTTTTCCCGCTCAACCGTCCTGTAATACTGTAAATATTTTAACCCGCTGTCCAAATAATTTAGAACGCAAAAATTGTTTTTGATGTGCGTGCCGTCAATTACCAAATAGCATTTATCACTAGGTTTGATTTTTGTCTTAAGTGGGTTTTCTAAAAATTTTTTGAATAGTATTCGCAAAGTATCAATTGATTTTCGATTTTCCTCGGCTAATTCTTTTAATGTCCGCTTGCCGATAATCCATTTACGAAATAATTTTAGTTTCTGATTTTTACTTGTTCCGGGGTTTTCCCAGAAAAAAGATTTATTACAAATTTTACAAAACCATCTTTGCTTCTTGTGTTTAAAGCCCCATTTGATTACCTCGGATTTTTCACAAAAAGGACAATGTTTTTTTTGAGATATTAGACATAAATTTAAATCAATTTAAATTCGTTATTAACTTATGCCTAATATTACAACGAAAACAAAATTTTCGCCAACACTTTTTAAGTATTAAACCAAAATTTTATTAATTATTTTCCTAATAAAAATCCCACAAAGTTTTGTGGGTTTATTTATTTAGCTTTTTAAATTAATGAACGGTTTTGTATGGATTATAAAGTGCAGCCGGGAAACAATTTT
>JACREQ010000014.1 GCA_016218155.1 Bacteroidia bacterium | reverse complement strand
CGGGCGGGATGCTAATGCCACAACGTAATTGGCCAGGTAATTCCACTGTAAATGGTGGTTATCGCTTTGGATTTAATGGCAAGGAGAAAGAGGATGAAATTACAGGCTCAACTGGAAGCCATTTGGATTTTGGAGCTAGGATTTATGATAGTAGAATTGGAAGATTATTAAGCATGGATCCATTAGCAAATAAAGTACCATCGGAAAGTCCATATAATTTCGCTGGGAATTCTCCAATTCTATATGTTGATATAAATGGCGAAATAAAATGGCCTACTGGAAAAGAAGGTGAAGATTTAGCAGCAAAATATCCTACAGCATATAAGTATTTGACCCAAACTTCAGTTTCAAATAAGGGTACTTTAATGGAAATGTCAAATAGCGACAGAATTGTTAGTTCAATGATTGCAAATACTCATTATGCAAATCAAAAAGCATCAGGGTATAGCGGTTATGAGTCTTATAACAATGCACTTACTAAAGGGAAAATAGTTGATGCATTTTCACCTACTGGAGGACCAGATTTAAAAATAAGACCATCAGTAGAGATAAATGGAGCAGGAGGCTATACTCAAAACAATGCTGGTAGTAATTATACAAGTCCTATTGAAATAGCTTCAGAATTATTTCAAGCAATAGAAGATGCAGAAACAGAAGATGATAAGCAAGCGGCGTTATTAAATTTAGTAAGTGTGGTAATTCATGAAATCGAAGAGTGTTATTCTGATGATAGAATAAATGAAGGTAATGCACGTTATGGAGTATACCCAATGCAAGAAGAAATTTATGGAAATCCTTTTGAATTACCGGGATATCCCGATTATAATAATGCAGCAAAAAATGTAATTGAAATAAGAAAAGAAGGAGGTTCCGCTCCAGATCCGTCTGTACTTCCAACTTTACCAAAATAATGAAATTAAAATGAATAATTGGTCATTTATTACATTAACTATTTTTTTTAATCTTTATGGGTTCTTCACTGTATTTGCTCAAATAGATGAGAATGAATTATCATATTTGCAAAAGCAGAATAAAATTAATTATAATATTTCTCAGAATATTGAAAGTTCAATAAAGATAGTTAACCCAATTTTATTAAGATATATACCATATGATCTTGAAGTTAGTTTCGAAGACACAAACAATGTCATAATAGAAACAGAAAATGTATATATAATAAAAACTGGTAATAGTTTGTACAGATTTATAATTGGAGATAGTTTGCATTACGGAGGTTCAGTTTCATTCTTTAATGATGTTCAACCTAAAAAAGTTAAAATTCAAACTATTAAATTTCATGTAAAAGATTTGCCAATATCAGTCTCACTTTCGGGTTATTACAATGGAGATAACATTTATGAAAAAGTTTTAGAGAAAGGAGTATTAAGTGCAGAGATTGTTAATTATGATATAAATATAAAATTCCCTATAAAATCTTTTGATATTGTATTGAAAAAAGATAATGATATCGAAATAATTAACATAAAGGGAAATCTTATTAATTTACAACATAAAAATATAATTGAGAATTCTGATAGAAAGTATCCTATAATAATTAAAGATATTATGATTGAATTAAGAACAGGTCTTTTGAAGAAACTTGACCCAATAGTATTTTTTATAATCCCTCGCTGATTGATGGTTTCGTCGTTAAAACAATAAATAAAAAAGTCAAAAATGGTGGTAAGCTTTTGGAAAAAGGAATTAAGCAAAAAAAAGACATATTCTTATTTCTTTTTTTTCATTTTTTTAAGCTTTCATTCTTTTTTATATATTTGTAATAACCAAAAAATTACCATATGAAAATCTTAAATCTTTTATTTGTTATAATTTTCTTTGTAATATCCAATATTGGAAAATCTCAACAGTGGACTTTGCAAAATAGTGGAACTATTCAGAATCTTTACGCTGTTCAATTTGTTGACATAAACAATGGATGGGCAGTTGGAAATGCTGGAACAATATTACATACTACAAATGGAGGTACAACATGGTCACCGCAAGTTAGTGGTGTAACTGTAAATTTAAAATCGGTATTCTTTGTTTCAACAACTGTTGGTTGGGTGGTAGGAATTGATCAAACTATTTTACACACAATAAATGGAGGAACAACTTGGACACATACAACAGGATTAGCAGGTGAAGCTTATAGATCGGTTTATTTTATTAATCAAAATGTTGGATGGATTGGCGGAACCAATGTGGGTGCAGGCTACATTATAGCAACAACTGATGGTGGTCAAAACTGGATAGTTCAGACCGATGCCTCAACTAGCACCTTTGTTAATGATTTATTTTTCCTTGATGCTAACAACGGTTGGGCAATTGGTACATCTGGAAATTCAGATGCCTTAAGAACCTCAAATGGTGGAAATTTTTGGTTTACTTTTTCTTACATAACAGGATGTCCTACTTACTATGACATTTTTTTTATTGACACCCAAATTGGGGTTGCTGTTGGAGATAATAGCTTAATCCTTTCTGATGGAGGAAGCTCTTGTTTTAACATTGATATTGCTGTGGGAACTTCTTATCCAATGCACGGTGTATATTTATTTGATTACGAAAATGGATTAGCGGTTGGTGAAAATGGGTTAATCTCAAAATCGATAAATACTAGTCTTGTGGGTTGGGAGCAAGTAGTATCTCCAACAACTAATAATCTTTTATCATTATGCGTTAAAGATAATAATCATGCATGGGCTGTTGGAAGTAATGGAACCATAATTAAAGGAACAAATCTTGTTACATCTATTTCTGAAAATAAAACGAATAGTTTTTCAGTTTATCCAAACTCTTTTTCCGACTTTACAACAATTACTCTTGGTAATAAAAAAATGTTAACCAATGGAACCCTCGAACTTACAGATTTAACAGGCAGGGTACTTCGGAAAATAGAAAACTTAACTTGTAATACTTTTGTTCTAAATAAAGAGGATTTAACCGATGGAATGTACTTGCTAGTTGTATATGATGGTGGAGTAAAAATTGGATCTACTAAAATATTGTGTAATTGATTAAATAAAACTTAAAAACAATACCTTATTGCTGAAATACACAAAGCCAAGCGGTGAGCCTGACTTTTGTTAGTTCTATACGACTGTTTATCAATATATATAACCACGCTTTTTTACCTCTTCTTTAAGCCATTTGTTTAATTTATTTTCATTTTTAACAACAAACTCTTTAAATAACTCCTTTTGCTTTATTCTTGAATATACACCCAAGCTTTCCCAACTTGTATCAGAAAAATTTAACTCAGGTTCTCTGCAACGTGTAATAAATGGACTACCAGTGTATACAACTGTATCGGTTTCAGGATAAAAACCAAAAATATTAAAAAATATTCCATTATAAGTCATACATTTTTCTTTTCCTGATAAAGTAGTAAATATACTAATCTCAAAAGTGTCACCAATACTTTGAGTATCTATTAATAAACCATCAATAAAACAAATAGATGAATCATAAAGGGTTTTTTGGTCACATGTAACATGTTTATCTTTAAAATTTAATTCATAATATAACCATTTAGCTTCATTAAGTCTTCTTTCGTAATGAATCTCATTATTATTAATAGAGCAATTTTGAAAAAGTGCTACAATTATAACAACACATAATATGATTACTTTTCTCATCGATTAACTGCAGGATCTAGTTTACCAGATTGTAAAGTTTTTTTATTAACTGATATAGTATATGCATCTTTGCCATAAATATAAATATTCTCTCTACCAACAATCACATTCATATTGCCTCCATTAATAACATCAACATTAGTACTTGGTCCATATGAGAAAGGCTTTCTAAAAGGAGGGCCAGCAAGCCCTTCATTGGGATGAAGGTGTATTTTTCCGACTTTTTCACCTTTATCAGGCTCTATATCAGGCCAACTCGTTACAGTAGCTAAACTTCCAGGTTCTGCTTTTGCTCCTGGTTTAATTAAACCATCTTTTTGATATAAATTTCCTGAAGATTCGTTAAAATAATTAGGAGCATATAAATCAGGACCTTCCCCATCAACTTTATTATCTTTCCCTGGAACTGTATTTCTATTATAAAAAGTTCTTAAAGAATTTACATCAAATGTTTTTCCTTCTTTTCTTAAGAAAATATTCGCTTTATTATCATTTTGAACATTTGCTGCTTTAAGAGATGCAACCTGAATAGTAAATTGTTTAATATTCTTGTCAGAAACTATTGTAATTGCAGCAGGTAGTTTATCATATGAGGTAAATAATAATTGACCTTTTTGAGAATAATATAAAGTTGTATCACCACCAGGATCAACAATTGAAATAGGATTATTTTCAAATGAAGCATATCCAGATAAGTATGGATATTTTTTCTGATATGGATCAACAGCCAACCACCTACAAATTCTGCTATCATAAATCCTTGCTCCAAAATCCAAATGACTTCCGGTCGTACCAGTAATCTCATCGTCTTTCTCTTTCCCATTAAACCCGAATCGATAACCACCATTTACAGTGGAATTTCCTGGCCAATTACGTTTAGGCATTAGCATTCCGCCCGATTAGATTTTAATGTGGATACCTATTAATTCATTATATTCTTTCTTTTTCATAATAATACAATCATCATTTTCTATTATTTTTAAAATTGAGGGGTAAGATTTTTTCATTAAATAATCTTTAGAATTAACATTTAGTTCATCTAAATCATTTAATAAAAATTCAAAATAACTAGTTTTAGCTAATTTAGTTGTCCTATTTGTAACTTCATAGATAACTTTATATATTTTAAAATTCTTATTATAGAAATAAATCATTCTATATGGTGATATTCCTATAGGTTCTTGTATCATAACAAATAAATTATACTCTTTCAAATAATGATTTATAAAGATATAATCAGTAGAACTTGGTGGAATAGTAAGTGGATATTTATTTAAGTCAAAATAATATAATATACATGTATCATTTTTTAAAGTTAAGTATTGAATATAAGTAGAATCAATTATTCTGTTTTCAAAATCTTTAACAATATTCATTTTTAATACCTGATTATTAAGTCTCTTTTCAAAAGATTTAAATAAATATCTTGGATTTATATTGTTGTCGATATAAATTTCTTCTTTAATATAATATAAATTATTTGACAAAACTGAGTCTATTCGTACATATCTAATTTCACTTGAGTAATCACAATCGGTTGCAAGTAAGAAATATTCATTATTTGAAGACCTCTTACTATTAACGCAGCCGATTAATAATAAAACAATTAAAAGACTATTCAGTATTTTATCTGTATTGATTGCTCTTTTCGTCATTCTCAAAAACTGATTTATAACTTGGATTTAATTTAATTAGTTGATTTTTAATAGTATAATATCTTTTAACTCCTTCATGAGACAAATTCTTTTTACTTAATGCATTATGGTCGAAACCTCCATAAGCAGTAGGATTATATTTCTTTACAGCTTTATCGAATCCTTCTTTTCCTCCTTTTTTAAATGCATCTATCTCATATTTTGCAACATATCCATGTAATTGATTTTCATGAGCATGTGTCTTTACTAAATCTTTAACATCACTTTGGTTAACTGTCATTATTTCAGTATAAAAAGTTGGTTTCCCATTTACCATTTGATTAGTAAAAACACCTAATATATTAGCTGTTGGATTTGTTAGAGCTGTTTCTTTTGATAAATTAAAATCTGCAATTACTAAATTATAATCACTATACTTGCCACTTTCTGTGAAAGTGTAACCTCCAATTGTTTGCCCTTTAATTGCGAATTGACTATAATATGACCTTCCCTCATCTGTTTTCATATAATCAGTTAGCATCTTTTCTGCATTTGACGACAATTCATTTTTTGTCCAAACGTAATTACCTGAATTATCTGTTTTATAAGTTACAGTTTTCTTAACAGTGTCGCCCCTTAAATCATTATAAAATATCGAATTATTTCCCATATATTCATAAGGGCTTTCGCTTGGGACTATCATATTTTTTGGATCTATTGACCACCATCTTAAAATTCGTGAATCTGCTTCTCTAAAGTAAGTAGTAAAATGGCTACCAGTTTGTCCGGTCATTTCATCATCTTTTTCACTTCCCTGTACTCCGAACCTATAGCTATTACTATTAAAATTACGTTGTGGCATTAGCATCCCGCCCGAAGGGTTATGTATTGATGTAACAGTATAAATATTATAATTATACAATGGTTAAGAAATTGATATTTTTGTATAACAAATTAAATTAACGATATAAATTTACAATTATTTTT
>JACREQ010000013.1 GCA_016218155.1 Bacteroidia bacterium | reverse complement strand
AATTGATGAGTCTGACTGTATGATAATGATTAGCAAAAGAGAGGCATTTGGCTTAGTTTATTTGGAATCAATGGCAAGAGGTTGTATAACTATTGGTTCAAGAAGTGAAGGAATTGATGGAATTATTAAGCATGAGAAAAATGGCTTTTTATGTGAAGCAGGAAATGAAAAGGAATTAGTTCAAATCATTAGACAGATAAACAAATTAACCCCTGCCGAGAGAAAAAAAATATCAGATAATGCCATTGCTACAGCAAAAGAATTGACAGATTATATGGTTGCATTAAAATATATAAATGCTGTAGATTATTAATATTGAATAAAATGGAATCAGTTAAAATTATTAATCTTCCCAAAATAATAGATCAAAGAGGTAATCTTTCATTTATAGAAGAATATAATCATGTTCCATTCAAGATTAAACGTACTTATTGGATTTATGATGTGCCTGGTGGTGAAACTAGGGGTGGTCATGCATACAAGGAAAACGAAGAGTTTATTGTAGCTCTTTCTGGGAGTTTTGATGTTATAATCGATAATGGTATTACCAAAGAGGTTTTTTCTTTGAATCGCTCTTATTACGGTTTGTACATTCCAAAAGGAATGTGGAGGCAGATGGAAAATTTTTCAACAAATTCGTTAGCACTAATTTTAGCTTCAATCCCCTATGATCATTCAGATTATATATTCGACTATAATGAATTTAAAAACAGTTTGAAATGAAAAGGTCAACCGTATATGATTGTACCATCATTGAAATTGATAAACATCAGCACGATAAGGGTAATATTAGTGTGATTGAAAACGGAGTTACTGTTCCATTTGATGTAAAACGAGTTTATTATCTTTATGATGTTCCCGGAGGGGAGTCACGTGGAGGCCATGCTCATAAAGAACTTCGACAATTGATTGTTGCAGCTAGTGGCAGTTTTAATGTTACATTGGATGATGGAAATGTGAAAAGAACTTTTACTTTGAATCGACCTTATCAGGGATTACTTATAGTCCCTGGTATATGGCGTGAATTGGATGATTTTTCTTCTGGAGCAGTTTGTTTGGTTATGGCTTCTATGGTTTATGATGCTGATGATTACATTAGGGATTATGAACAATTTGAAACGTATAAATTATGAGTTTTTTGACATTAAAAAAGAATATGCGATGATTTTTTGTCCTAGCAGATTAAGTTGGTACGATAATTTACTAATGAAAGTATCAAATAGAGTGCATTTATTTCATACTATCGAAGAATTTTATAAAAAGCAAGTTAATAGCAAATATGTTGTTCAAAATGAAAAACACTTTATAATTAGGCATGATGTTGACACCGATCTCAAAACAGCATATTATTTTTATTTGAGAAAAAGTATATTATGAAACCAACATATTATTGCCTGCACTGTTTACCCTTACTAAGAAAGTAATTAAGGAAATAAAAGAATTTGGTTCTGAAGTTTCAGTCGGTATAAGGAAATAGCAAAGTTTGTCAAACGCAATAAAGTTTTTGCAATGGTAGAAATTAATGGTAGGAATGGTGGAATAAGAAAGGATCTTTGCGATTATTTGATGCAATTTAGAAATAGACTTAACGTAAAATTTTTAACGGGTTTACTTCTGTTAATAGTCTACTTTTATAGTTGCACTGAACCTGACCTCCAAGTACCTGAAATCCAAAAAAATTTTATAAGTGCTGATAACATGTATCTGAAAATAGGAGATTCAACAGTTTTAAATATTGGGTTATCGAATCCAGACCTTGACGATATGAAGTTTGACTGGACTGCGGAGTTTGGAAGGATTAAGGGTAGTGGTAATTCTGTTAAATATTATGCACCTGATTCAGTAGTCTCAGATATTATAGCGGTAACTATTACAGGTCCTGATAGTGCTAAAAGAGCTTCTATTGCCAAGATAAACGTTTTCAATCAGCTGGTAATTTTAAAAGCAGATGATATGGTTTTTGATGAAAATACTATCGTCCCTCAAAGATGGGTTTCATTTATAGATTACATTAAAAGCAAAGGAATTAAAGCAAGTATTGGCGTTATCGGAAATTCGCTTGAAGCAGGTAACAATAAATACTTTAAATACCTTAAATCTATTGCTGCATCAGGGAATTTTGAACTTTGGAATCATGGTTATAATCATATTTATGATGGGAAATACCCAAATGGCGAATCATATAAAGAATTTTATAATACACCATATTCCTATCAGTATAAACATATGTCACTTACTGATAGTCTGGCTATCAAAAAACTAGGCATTATATTTCACACTTTTGGTGCACCAGGTAATGGTATTGATTCAGTCACCGTTAGAGCAATTAATAACCAGAAAAATATAAAGGTTTGGTTATTTGGATTGCCAGGAAGTACAAAATTTACCATGCAACGATTTGTTGAAATCGAATTCCCAACTTCTGATCCAGTTTATTCCAAATTTATAAAAAATTATTCTTCTGAAAAACCATGTTTAGTTCTTCAGATTCATCCAAATAGTTGGGACGCTGACAAGTTTAGTGAATTTAAAAAGATAATTGATTATCTTCTTTCTAAGAAAGTCACATTTATTAATCCTTATGATTATTATCTTTTAATGAATCCTGAAAAATAAACTGCTATGCTGCAAGTTACGGAATATCTTAAAACAAATTTGTGCATAATATTATAGTCTTTCTCAACTCATTGATACCTTACATGTTTTGAGGTCGTTGTTTCATCACCAAATTTACTTACTGTATTCACAAAATATCCATTTGTCCAGAATTCCTCTCCCCACAGTTGTGTTTTTACTTCAGGATGGATTCTGAATATTTTTCTTGCCGTGATGATTTTCAACATTCTTATTATTTGCGTTGGACTTTTGCTCGGAACTGATTGTATCAAAAAATGAACATGGCTCTTATATGTTCCTATTTCAAGAGAATGTACTTTATATTTCCATCTCAAGATATACTACTTTCAGGGCTTCATCAACAATTTTATCAAACACAACTCTCCTATTCTTAGCCAGACATATAAATGATATAACAACACAGATACATTGTGTGTATTATATTTATATTTGCTCTCACACTTATGCTAATATAAAAAATTATGCTACAAGCAGCGGGGAGTTAACCCTAAAAAAGAATTTTTGAAGAAATTAAACTACACATATAATGGCTGATTACTACATTCACAAATTATCGGAGGTTCAATCAACAAACATTGGAACTAATACAAATATTTGGCAATTCGTGGTCATACTTCCAGATGCTAAGATTGGTAATAATTGTAATATTTGTGCCCATACATTTATAGAGAATGATGTGGTTATTGGGAATAATGTAACAGTAAAATGCGGTGTTTATGTTTGGGACGGTATTACTATTGAAGACAATGTTCAACTTGGACCTAATGTAACATTTACAAATGATAAATATCCTAGAGCAAAACAATCATTTGAACTTAAAAGAACAATTGTGAGAAAAAATGCTTCTATTGGAGCTGGAGCTGTTTTATTATGTGGCATTGAAATTGGTGCAAATTCCATGATTGGTGCAGGAGCAGTGGTTACCAAAGATATACCTCCATTTACTCTTTGGGTAGGCAATCCTGCAAAACATGTTGGATACGTTACAAAAGGAGGTAAATCTCTTTCTTTAAAATTAGAGGATAAAGAAGGTAATAAATATATATTAATTGATGGAGAACCAACAATATGATTAAGTTTTTGGATTTACAAAAAATTAATGCCCAATATAAGGATGAATTAAAGCGAGTGGTCGATGAGGTAATTGACAGTGGTTGGTATTTGTTAGGTGAGAGATGCAGGTCATTTGAAAATAAACTTACTGAATATACAAATGCTAAACATGCAATTGCTGTTGCAAATGGATTGGATGCACTTAGAATAATTTTGCGGGCTTATATTGAGTTAGGATACATGCAAGAAGGAGATGAAATAATTGTTCCAGCAAATACTTATATAGCATCAGTTCTTGCAATAACAGAGAATAGACTAATTCCGGTTTTTGTTGAACCTAGTTTAGATTCTTACAATATTGATATAAATAATATTGAGAATAAAATATCGGATAGAACACGTGCAATAATGATTGTCCATTTATATGGTAGAGTTTGTTGGAGTGAAAAGTTGACTTCAATTGCTTCAAAGTATAACCTTAAGATTATTGAAGATAATGCTCAAGCAATTGGTGCAAGTTTTAATGGTATCAAAACTGGGAACTTGGGCGATGCTGCTGGTTTTAGTTTTTATCCCGGTAAAAACCTTGGAGCCTTGGGAGATAGTGGAGCCGTTACAACATCCGATTCAAAATTAGCTGACACTATTAGAGCTATCTCAAATTATGGATCAAATCAAAAATATATAAATGCATATACAGGTTTAAATAGTAGAATGGATGAGATACAAGCGGCTTTCCTAACAGTAAAAATAAAGTATATTGATAAAGAAAATGATATCCGTAAAGCAATTGCAAAACACTATATCGATAATATTAAGAACGACAAAATAATTTTACCAATCTATCCTAATTCCCCTGAAAATCATGTTTGGCATTTATTTGTAATTAGAACTATTAATCGAGATGATTTACAAAAATATTTAGCTGATCATAATATTCAAACTATTATACATTACCCCATCCCACCACATAAACAGAATTGTTATTCAAATTATAATAATATTAATCTCCCAATTACTGAAAAAATACATAATGAAGTGCTATCTCTACCAATAAGCCCAGTAATGAAGGAGAGTGAAGTTGATAGGGTTATTGATATAATGAATAAGTGGTAATTGATGAAACGAATCTGGCTCATAAATCAATATGCAATGCCTCCCCAAATGGAGCCACGGTTGCGGACAATAAAATTTGCCCAATATCTAACGCTAGCGGGGTACGATGTAACAATATTTGCATCAAGCGTAATGCATAATATGAATATGAACTTAATTGACGATGGAAGTCTATATATCGAGCGTCAATATGATAATTTGAAATTTGTTCATATTAACACAAAATTATATCGAAAAAATGGATTGGGTAGGATTATTGGACTACTGCAATTTCCGTTTCGCCTTAAACGCGTGGTTAAGAACTTTCCAAAACCCGATATTATATTGCATACAGCCACAGTTCCATTTAGCAACCCAATTCACTTTATTGCCAAACGCTTAAATGCCAAGCACATTGTTGAGGTTCTCGATCTATGGCCTGAGACATTTGTTGATTTGGGTATGTTGCGTCGTTCTAATCCTATAACATGGTTTTTATATCGAACAGAACGATGGTTATACGAGAGGGCTGATGAATTAGTCTTTTCAATGGAAGGTGGTAAACAATATTTAAGGGAGAAAGGATGGACCACTCAGGAGGGAGGAAACATAGATTTATCGCACGTACATTATATTAACAATGGTGTAGATCTAGACGATTTTAATAGATTTCTCCAAAGTTATAAACTAAATGATCCTGATCTTATTGATCCTGAGACGAAACGAGTTATTTATCTGGGCTCGATTCGACGAGCTAACCATCTTAAGCATTTAATAGATGCTGCAGAGAAAATTAAAAACCTTCATGATGTCAGGTTTTTAATCTATGGAGATGGGGACGATCGTGAGAGCCTTATCAGCTATTGTAAAGAACATCGCATCGATAATGTTATTTTTAAAGAAAAATGGATTGATCCAAAATATGTTCCCTATGTTCTATCTTGCGCCAATGTTAACATTCTTAATTATCTTCAGGGAAAGTTTGGGCGATACGGGGGAAGCCAAAGCAAAATGTTTCAATATATGGCCAGTGGACAGCCTATTTGTTGCAATCTCGAAATGATGTTTTGTCCCATTACAAAGAATAATTTGGGGATTGCTAAGGACTTTTCATCATCAGAAGAATATGCTGAAGCTATCTGTAAATTAGTTTCAATGACAGCTCCAGAAAGACTTGAAATGCAGCAACGATTAAAAGACGCTTCAAAGAGTTACGATTACAAACATTTGACTAGTCGCCTTGAAGAGTTGTTCAAATAATTGTAGAATTTCATTTTCTAGATTTTAAATATGCGTATTGTTGTAATTGGCTCTGATAGTTTTATAGCAAAAAGATATATCGATTTTGTTCATGATAAAATCGATTCAATTATTGGAATCTCACGAGTGGGCTCCTCTGTCAAGAATGAATTGTTTATTCCTGATTTTAGTACTATTCCTGAGTCTGTATTCCAAGGTGCTGATGTTATAATAAATTTTTCTGCCATCGTTCATCGACCAGATATAAAGGATGAGTCAATATACGATGATGTTAATTATCGCTTAACCATTTTAAACGCTCAGAAGGCGAAAAGAGCTGGAGTAGGATTATTTATACAAATGAGCACCATCGCCGTTTATGGTGGTTCTCAATACATCGATGAGCATACAATTTGCTGTCCTAATACTCCTTATGGCTCCTCAAAACTGAAAGCGGATATTGAATTGTTAAGCATGTTGGATGATGTATTTAAAGTTGCTATTGTTCGCCCTCCTATGGTTTATGGTGCAATAGATGCCCCAGGGAACATGCTTAGATTAATTAAACTAGTAAGGTTGAAACTTCCATTGCCATTCGGAAATGCGAATTGTACAAGGGATTTTATCCATATTAAAAATCTCACCCAATATCTCGGTCAAATTACAATTAATCAACTGAGTGGGGTTTTTATTCTATCTGACCATCAGCCTGTTTCAACAAATCAACTCATTCGCATTATCGCAAAGTACCTTGATCGAAAGGTCTTGCTTATTAACATGCCGCGATTTTTACAATTTTTTTTCCGATTTTTATTCAAAACTGAGTATAATAAATTGTTCGGAGGTCAATCCGTTTTTACTAATTTTCCCAAAGAGGATGACATAACCCGATACTCTGTTGAGGATGGTATTAGGGAGATGGTGCTATAAATTTAATTAGGAGACAATTGAATGATGTTTAATGGTGTTGTTATTTTATTATCTGTAGTTTTTTCCTTGCTATTAACCTATGTGGTTAGAATATGGTCAATTAATCGGGCTATTATCGATATCCCTAACGAGCGAAGTTCTCATACTAATCCCACTCCAAGGGGAGGAGGGATTGCTATTGCGATTACATGGTTTATAGTTATTACCGTCATGAGGTTTTTCAATAAACTTGATTGCAGTTTATACTTTGCTCTGCTTTTGGGTTTACCCATTTCGATTATTGGTTTAGTTGATGATATTGTTACAGTTTCGGCAAGATCACGATTAATAATACAAATTTTATCGGCAGTTGGTGCCGTTCTCCTTTTAGGAGGCATTAAGGACATTGATGGTTGGAGTTTATCGGTTTACCAAACAATTATTTTGAGTGCTATCGCCATTGTTGGGATAGTATGGTTTACCAATCTTTTCAACTTTTTGGACGGTATAGATGGATACATTAGTACCGAGATTATTTTTATTGGTATTGCTTCGTTTTTATTGTTTGGCGCTACACTTCCACTTATGCTAGCCGCTGTAACAGCAGGTTTCTTGGTCTGGAACTGGCAACCAGCAAAAATCTTCATGGGCGATGTGGGTAGCACTCTTCTTGGGTTTACTATTGGCGTTTTCGCCATTTACTATCAAAGTAAGGGTGATTCATCAATTGTAGTTTGGCTTATGCTCACCTCACTTTTTTGGTTCGATGCAACGTTTACCCTCTATCGTCGGTGGAGGAATAGGGAAACTCTTTCGAAAGCTCATAAAAAGCATGCATATCAGCGCATTGTACAATCGGGTTTTAGCCATCAAAAAACAGTATTTTATTCAATTTTAATTAATTTATTCATTTTGATTTTAGTTTGGTTAGCAATTCAGTATTCAGCTTTTTCTTTACTGTTTTTTGCTGTAAATATTATATTTCTTTACTATATCATGAAGTTGGTAGATAAACGATTCTCTTTTCCCAAATAATAAACGCTAAGATTATCAACTTTTATTTTATCATTTAAAGAAGAAATGCTATTTATCGTATTAGTTACTTTAAATCAGTAGGGAGTGAAGTTGTTGTGTTAGACTCATTTTTGAGGATAAAACTGATAGAACTTGTAAGAATATATTGTCAGTTCTTTTCGAAATAAATTTGAGGTTGTGATCCGTAACGTTGAGGCGTGTTTCAATATTATTTTCCAGAGATGAATTGTAGAGAGTTTTATCACTCATTTTCTTAAAGTTTCATCGTATGAAAAGAATAAAGAGGCAAATGAAGGATTGTACTGCTAGCATTCTATTAGTATGATGAATAAAAAACTATAAACAATATTCTAAAATTGTATTTTTAGTAGTTGTTAAAATATTTATTTTATGATAATATGTTCTATTCTTTATTAAATAATAGAGTTAAATTAAGAATCTGTTTACTAAATATAACTACGCTTTTATTTATATTTAGAGCATCTATACCTAGTTTTAAGTATCCATTCATTGTATTATATTTAATTTGTTTTATTTATTTAGTTAAAGAAAAATGTATAACCCTTCAAAAGATAAAACTGTTTCTTAAATTTTACTTTTTAATAATTATTTTATTGTTTATATTCTTATTAGCAATATATACATCTCCCAAAATATATTTAGAGGTATTTAAAGACTTATTTAACAGTTTAATTCTATTATCAATTTTATTTTTTTACACATCTTTCATTAATTCAAAAAGAATGATCAAATTATGTTTAATAAATTTGATTCATTGCATTCTTTATTTTTCAGTTTTTATAGCATTATATTGGATTTATGATTTTTTTCATATTT
>JACREQ010000012.1 GCA_016218155.1 Bacteroidia bacterium | reverse complement strand
TTCTTGGATATTTATTTTACAACTATTCCCTAAGAGTATTAAGTCCTACTGTTGTTAGCTTTTTTATTTACTTACAACCTCTTTTCTCAAGTTTAACTACAATGATTGTTTTTGGCGATAAACCAGGACTTATTGATTACATCTCTGCATTTTTAATATTTGGAGGCGTTTGGTTAGTAAGTATGAAACATAAAGAAAAAAAGTCTGTAGTAGCATAATCACTAATTAAATCATAGTATAACTTTTTTATCATTACGCTCGTAAATAATAATCTTTAATAAACAGGAATTACTAAAATAAATTTTAACAAAATCACTAATATGAATTTTAAAAGAAAAATCCTAACAATTACTTTTGTTATATTGTTATCTACAATAGTCAATGCTCAGACAACTTCTTTGTTTTGCACACATAATTCTTCAACGTTAGGAGGTTTTGCTTATTCTAATTGCGACTTATTAACTGACAGTGTTTATGATTACACTTTATTCCCAGTATTAATAAGTTCAAATTATGTTAGTTCTACAGTTGATTCAGCCAACCATATTTATTATTTTTCAGATGGTGTTAGAATTTACGGAGTAAATACTTTAAATAATAATCTTGTGCTTAATCTACCATATCCGGTAACAGGTACATTTTTAATTGCAAATATTCAATACAACCCATGTGACTCACTCATTTATGGTACTGCTTTCGATTATATAACTAACTATTCTGTAAGTATTATTTCTTTTAATCCTAATGATAGTACCTTAAACACACTTGCATCATTACCAAGTTATCAAATTCATAAAGGATCAGGGACAATAGATACAGCAAATAATTTATATCTTTTCGAGCTTTCAAATAGTCCATTTAACACAATTTGCGGCTTTGATATAACCTTAGGTGCTATTAGTTTTTTAACACAAATATCCTATATGACAACCGAAGAAAACTTTTTTGGAATCTCATATGACTGCACAAACTCAAGACTAGTTGGAATTTCTGTTACTGCATCTGATTCTTTAGCATATTTAAGTTATGTTACTCCATTAAGCGGTGAATTATTTCACATTAACACAATTGGATGGGAAGGAGCATATACTCCTTTCTTACATGCCGGATCATGCATTGATAACACTAACAATGTTTATTATTTTGCTCCAAAACAAAATATAATTAATTCAGTTAATTTGAATACAGGTAATTTAATCTCCTCAGATACAATTTCTGTTAATGCTTTGTTTGGAATAGAATTATTAACATCTTGTACATGTCCTCTTACAACAAAAATTATAACGAAATCAGATAATAGCAAAATAACTATCTATCCTAATCCTGCGTCAAATGAGATTAATATTACCCATTCATTTTTTAATAAGGCTAATAATTATGAATTAATTATATCAAATGCTGTTGGAAAAACACAAAAACAATTAAAGATAAACAGTTCATCCACAAATATTAATATTAGTGATTTACTACCTGGTATTTATTTTATAAAAACTTTAATAAATAATAATGAAACTGATCATAGCAGTTTCATTATTATAAGATAATATCTAAAACTTGGATAATGTTAAATATGCAGTAATAAAAAATATAATCATTAACAATCTTTAAATAGTTTTTGATAAAGTACCTCCAGATTTGACATTACTCTTTGTTAATACTTCATTTCTGGTTAAACCTTTCAAAAATTTTCTCTAGTATTTCTATTGAGGTCTCAATATATTTTTCACACTTTTCGGCATTACAGCCCGTTTTATGTATTGCCAGACCTTCGGATGTACTTATATCACAATCTAATAATTCCTTACACGAAGTTGAACCATGTATTTTAACAAATTGCGAAAATAAATCTTGAACTGAATTATAAGTTAAATCTTTTGAAGCAGTATCCATTGCTTCTGTATTACCTTTTGCTAAACCTAATACAACTGCACCTCCGGTTAATGCGCCGCAAGTCTTGGCTTGCCTGCTAATACCACCACCAAAAGCTGCAGTTGCTGCTAAAATTGTTTTTTCGTTTACATTTACTTTATCAGAAAATTCGGCAGCAACAATTTGTGCACAATTAAAGCCGTTTTTTAGTTTTTCTTTTATTATTTGATTTTTGCTCATTAGTACAATTTGTTATTATTAGTACTTTAGTCACAAGCGTGTATGCTTCACAAAAAGTTGGAGACATTTTCCAAATAAACCTAAATTACGAATAGCTATAATATCTAATGTTTCAAAATTTTCTCTATATGGAATCTCTCTTTTTCATAAATTTTTACAAAGTATATTCCATTAGGAGAATTAGTTATATTTATTTCAACTGCATTATTTTGCATAATGTTTGAAAAATAAATTTTTTCTCCAAGAATATTGTATATTTCAATTTTGTCAATTGTATTTTCAACTTCTTTTTTAACTATGAATAGTCCATTGTTAGGATTAGGGAATGTATTAATTTCAGATTCTAACTGATTATCATCTATGCCAATGACAATGTCATATTTAAAAATTGTTCCCATTTGGTTTGTACCACCACCCTCTGTTACACCATAAAGCGAAGTCCCATTATAAAATAAGGAAGAAGCATACGGAAAACTTCCATTTGAAATACCTGCAAAATCTAATAGTTTTAAATAGTCACTTCCATCAGGTTTTACTTTAAAGATTATACCGTGGCTATTTGTTCCACTATAAGAAGTCATTCCGTAAAGTACAGTTCCAACAAATGTAAGAGAACCAAAAGGCTTATAACCATTCACATTGTCATCGAAATCCCTAAGCTTTAAATAGCCAGTTCCATCTGGTTTGATTTTAAAAATTGTTCCCAAATTGTTTAAACCGCCATAAACTGTCATCCCATAAAGAAATGTACCATCAGAAATAAGTGAACAAACAAGCCCCATTCCATTATTTACACCATCTAAGTCTAGAAGTTTCAAATATCCAGTTCCATCTGGTTTTATTTTAAAGATTGTTCCATTATTATTAGTTCCACCGTATATAGTAGTTCCATAGAAAAAAGTTCCATCAAAAATTAGAGTCCCAGCAGGTCCATTACCATTTGTAATACCGGCAAAATTTAAAAGTGTGGAATAGCCTGTCCCATCAGGTTTTATTTTAAAGATTTTGCCCATATTATTTGTACCACCCTCTTGTGTCATACCATAAAGATATAAGCCATTTAAAATAAGTGAGCCCAAAGGCCCTTTTCCGTTTGAAGTACCTGAAAAGTCCAAAAGTTTAAAATAACTTGTACCATTTGTCTTTATTCTAAAAATTGTACCCATATCATTAACACCTCCACCATGTGTCATTCCATAGAGAAATACTCCATCAAGAATAAGAGAACCAAATGGCTCTTTACCATTAACTGCGCCATTAAAGTCAAGTAATTTATAATAACCTGTACCATCAAACTTTATTTTATAAATTGTACCAAAATTGTTTGTACCACCCGTTGAAGTCATTCCATATAAATAAGTCCCATCTGAAATTAATGTCCCTTCAGGATTACACCCACTTGCAGAACCTTCAAAGTCGAAAAGTTTAGTGTATTGAGCATTTGCAGTTAAAAATGAGGTTAAAATAATAATTAAGATTAAATAATTCTTTTTCATCTTGTTATTTTTAGCTGTTTTTTTTTTACAATTATTTCTGATTTTCTTTCTTTTGTCTTGCTGATTTCATAAACTTGCCTATAACGATTGAAACATGGTGTTTGTGGCTGTTTTTATTTCATTTTCAAAATTTCGCTGTGAGCTTTTCTCACAAAGTCATTATATTCAAATTGTTGTTTTCTAACTTCCTCTAAATTACCTTGTCCTTTTGATATGAGTTCTCTGATACTGTCCATTAACTTTGTTTGAGATAAAGTCATTGCTTGTCCGTAGTTTTTAGAGAATTGCGCATAATTCTGAATGTCCCAATTAATTTCCAAAAGTTTTAAAAACGAGGTTTTAATTGTCCCATTAAACTTATCAATTTCGTTTTTGTTTTTTTCGTTTTGTAAACTGTGTAGCGAAAATATGATGGTTGAAACATTTTCGCTAAAAAAGGTCGCTTGTTTAAAAAACAATTCAGCCCATTTGACTTGCCACTCTTTTTCTTTTAATACTTCAAGTTTGTTTTTTTCAAGTTTTCTTGAAATCAGTAAACCCGCAACTAAAACCAAAATTGGTGTCAAAAGCGAAATACCAATTTTTAAAATTTCAAATGTCATTTTAGTTTCTTCTGTCATTGTTATTTGTCAATTTAAAGTTTGCTGTAGGTGTTGTCCTAAAACAGCTACTAACTAGCTTATAAGCCAGATCCTGTAATCCTTTTTATAAAAAAATTACTCTAAAACCACCGTTTTATCCTTAGGATATTTAACAGCATAAACAAGTTTAAATTTCTTTGTTTCGGCAGGTTTCAACTCTAGCTTCCAGCTTAAAAGTGCAGATTCTTCTTTAACTTTTGCATTAGAAATATCTATTCTTTCAATTTCAATTTCTTTGTTTGTTGAAATTGGTAATTGGTCTTCTATAACTATTGTTATGGGTTGACTCTTTTTATTACGTACAGAAATTTCAAACCCTCTTGTATCTTTTTGGTTAGTGCCAACAAGTTTACGACTTGCATAATCTTTCATTTTTTCGCGTTTAATTACAATATTTTTATCCCTGCCAAGAGATAAATCAAGAGTATCGTTTAAGTTGCGTGCATCAAAATATGATTGTCCGATATATGTTCCCTCAAAATAAAGAAAGATATTGCCAGGTAGCATATTCAAACTCTCCCACCCTGTTACTTTTGCTAACAAAAATGCATCTTTATCAATTTTTGGTGCAGCATAATATTCATAAGTTGCAGGTAAAGTTGTTTTAGTCATTTCAACAGTATAGGCATTTCCGTTTGCAGGAATATCATAAGGCTGAGAAATTTCAAATTCAATATTTGTTGTACTTTCTGTTACGGATGTATATGAACTGCTTGTTTTAGCATCCATAACACTTACTTCGTTCATAGCCATTGATGCAGGTGCAGCTTCAGATTTCATTACCTCTCCTTTTGCTTTCTCTTTATTTATTTCATAAGAATATGTATATGGCTCATAAAATCCAAGATACCATGGATTAATATTTGGTTTTGTTCCGCTAACTGAAGGATTTGCAGTTGACAATGTAAGTTTTACTTTTTCCCAGTCTTCGCCGGTAGTCTGATATACATTAGCTTTATAAGCAATCTCAATCGGGTTATTAATATCTTTTGCACGTAAATCATATGAAGGACTCCACCCTGCAGTGCTAACAATGTAGCTTACAGTAAAAGCAGCATTAACAGACTGATCGGCATTTACCATAACAACAACTTCAGAAGTAGGAATATTCTTTTTGGCATTTAGCGCAGCAAGTTGATTGAGTATAACATTCATTCGTTCATTGTATTTTAAAACCTTTTTATTTATTGCAAGTTGTTTTGTTTTTATATCAGCTAAACGATTTCTATAAAAATCACTTGCTTCTTTTAACGCTGCAATACTAACACCTGTATTCTGACCTGCAAGAGATTTATTTGTTAGTATCATTCCCTCTTCGTTGTTATAAACGTATAACATTCCGTTTTCGTAATTAATTTTATCTTTAATACTTTCCAAACTATCTTCCAAAGCAATAATTTCTTTAGTCTTTTCCTGTTCTTTTAAATAATTTATCTGGTGAACAACAGACATAATAGTAAAATCACCTTTACCATTAACCTGAACAGATTGAGGGTTTAAATCCTGTGGCAGATCTCTTATTATTACAAAGCTGTTTCCTGCCGGAAGCTGAGCAGTACCAATTCTTGAAATTTGAGCACCACTAAGAAAGATAGTAATGTCTTTAATAGTAGTCTTCATTGTTTTAGGATCATTAATTGCAAAAATCTGAGCAAACATTAAGCTTGCCAATGCCAGCATAATTATCTTTTTCATACGTTAAAAATTTATATTAGAAATTTGAGTTAATTGCATCAACAGGATTTAATCTGGAGGCAGAAATTGCAGGTGCCAGTCCGGAAATAATTCCAATAACAACAGAAATAAGAACTCCGGAAAAAACATTTCCAAAGCTCATGGCAAAATTCATATCAACTGCTCTCGACCCCAACACAGTTCCAATGTAGACTAATAAAAGCCCTACTAAACCACCAATTAAAGAAAGCATAACAGATTCAGTAATAAACTGAAACAGGATAAAATAATTTTTAGCACCCAACGCTTTCTGAATACCAATTATTTTGGTACGTTCCTTTACCGATACAAACATAATATTTGCAATACCAAACCCACCAACCAAAATAGCCAAACCACCTATTAACAAACCTGCTAAATCAACAATTTGAAAAACCGATTCAAAACCCTGAGTTATCAAGCTAGCCTGATTAAGTGCAAAATCGTCTTCCTCCACAGGGCGCAATCTTCTTATTGAACGCATTATTCCGCGCAACTCATCCTTCAACTCAACAAGTTCAATATTTTTTGCAGCCTTTACCATTATAATAGGATTCATACCTTCGTCTTTCAGGTCAAAAATATTACGACCATAATTCAATGGTAAAATAATTGCATTATCCAGACTTGCATCAAAAACTCCGCTTCCTTCCTTTTTAAAAACACCTAATACAGTAATCTTTCTACCAAGCAATTTTATTTCTTTACCTAGTGGATTCATTTCTTTAAAAAGCAACTTGGCAACTGTACTTCCTATTATAGCTTTTGCAGAACCATTATTAGATTCAAAATACGAGAAATATCTTCCTTTTTCAATTTCAAAAGAACGAATTTTATCGTAATCTTCAGTAGCCGAAATGATAGTAACGTTTTCGGCAGAATTACTCCTGTATTCAAGGGTTTTATTTGAAGTAGCCATAAAAGCAATAGCTTCAGATTTTTTTGATCTTTGCTTTAGCTCTTCAGCTTCTTTGGCAGAAGGTACAGGGCGATTTAAATATTTCCACCATGGATAATCGCTGCCAAATTCCCAGGGCCATTTATCAACATAAACAACATTATTACCTAAAGATGCAATACTGTCTGTAATGCTTTTCTTCATGCTATCGATAACTGTGAAAACAGAAATAATAGCAAAAATCCCAATTGTAATTCCCAGTAAAGAAAGAAAAGTACGCATCCTGTTTACAACCAGTGAACTGATTGCGGATAAAAAACTTTCTTTAAGTAACCGAATAACAAGCATTAAATTTCAAATTATCAAAAACAAAAATACAGAATGATTAGTTCTATTTTATGATAATTCATATAAAAAATATTTTTTTATAATTTTTTATAAAAGAGAGCATATAAAAATTGGTTTTAATAAGGGAAAATGATAATTTTGTGGACTTTTTCAAATAATTTGAATGTGAATAACTTAAAAGCAATTAAATCAGCATTTATATCTGTATTTTACAAAGATGGACTTGACGTAGTCGTTAAAAAACTCCATCAGTTAAATGTTCAGATAATTTCAACCGGAGGAACAAGAGAATTTATCGAAAAGATGAATATTCCGGTAATAGCAGCAGAAAGCCTGACTGGTTTTCCTAGTATTCTTGGCGGCAGAGTAAAAACTTTACACCCGAATATTTTCGGTGGTATTTTAGCTCGTCGCGACGATAAAACTGACATGCAGCAGGTAGAAGAATATAAATTTAAGTTAATAGATTTAATAATTGTAGATTTATATCCTTTTGAAGAAACTGTAAAAAAAGGAGCTCCCGATGAAGATATTATTGAAAAAATAGATATCGGAGGTATTTCTTTGATAAGAGCTGCAGCAAAAAATTTTAATGATGTTGCTATAATTTCATGTCAGCAACAATATTCATATTTAAACGAACTACTCGAAAAAAACAATGGAAATACTACAATTGAAGAACGCAGAAAATTAGCTGCCGAAGCTTTTGAAGTTACTTCTCATTACGACACTCATATATATAAATACTTTGCAGGAAATAATCCTACTTCATTTAAGTCAAGTATTAAAAACGCACAGACTTTACGATATGGAGAAAACCCTCACCAGAAAGGATATTTCTATGGAAATCTGGATGAAGTTTTTGAAAAAATTCACGGAAAAGAAATTTCTTACAATAATTTGTTAGATATTGATGCTTCTGTTGCATTAATAAGCGAATTTACCGAACCAACTGTAGCTATAATCAAACATAACAATGCATGTGGATTAGCTTCAAGAAGTACTTTACTTCAGGCTTGGAAAGATGCGCTTGCCGGCGATCCTGTTTCTGCATTTGGTGGTATTATCGTAACAAATAAAACTGTTGATAAAGAAACAGCTTTAGAAATTGACAAATTATTTTTTGAAGTAATTATTGCACCTGCTTACGATAACGATGCACTTGAAGTATTAAAACAAAAAAAGAACAGAATTATTTTAATTCTTAAAAACATAAACTTCTCTACATCAAGTTTCAGAACATTGTTAAACGGCGTACTTGAACAGGAAAAAGATTTAAAAACCGAAACTATTAATGATCTTCGCACAGTAACAGAACGAGAACCAACAAAAGAAGAAATTGAAGATCTTATTTTTGCTAACATTTTAGTAAAACATACTAAAAGTAACTCTATTGTTTTAGCAAAAAACAAGCAACTTCTAGCAAGTGGTGCAGGACAAACTTCAAGAATTGATGCATTAAAACATTCAATTGAGAAAGCAAAAAGCTTTGGCTTCGATTTAAAAGGAGCAGTAATGTCAAGCGATGCATTTTTTCCTTTTGCTGATTCTGTAGAAATTGCATATAATGCTGGGATTACAGCAGTTATACAACCAGGTGGCTCAATTCGCGATGAGGATACAATAAACTTTTGCACAAAACACAAAATGGCTATGGTTTTTACTGGAATTCGTCATTTTAAACATTAACTTTATACCCGAAAAGCTAACAATATGGGATTATTTTCATTTTTTAATCAGGAACTTGCAATCGACTTAGGAACAGCCAATACCATTATTACACATAATGATAAAATTGTTGTTGACGAACCTTCAATTGTTGCAATTGACAGACATACCGGGAAACTTATTGCTATTGGCGATAAAGCCCGTCAGATGCATGGTAAAACCCATGACAATATAAAAACTATCAGACCGCTTAGAGATGGTGTAATAGCAGACTTTAACGCAGCCGAATTAATGATTCGTGGTCTTATTAAGATGATAAATCCGAGACCAAGATTATTTTCACCTTCAATGCGAATGGTAATAGCTATTCCATCAGGAAGTACCGAGGTTGAGATTCGTGCTGTACGTGACTCCTCCGAACATGCCGGTGCACGCGATGTTTACATGATATACGAACCAATGGCAGCAGCTTTGGGTATTGGATTAGATGTTGAAGCTCCTGAAGGCAGCATGGTAATTGACATTGGTGGTGGAACAGCAGAAATTGCAGTAATTTCTTTAAGCGGTATCGTTTGTAATAAATCGGTAAGAACTGCAGGTGACGTATTCACTGCAGATATTATGGAATATATGCGTCATCAGCATAATATGAGAATCGGTGAACGTACAGCCGAAGACATTAAAATTAATGTTGGAGCTGCATTACCTGATTTAGAGAATCCTCCACCTGATTATATTGTTAAAGGACCACATCAGATGACCTCTTTACCAATTGAGATTCCTGTATCGTATCAGGAAATTGCACATTGTTTGGATAAATCAATTTCAAAAATTGAAGTTGCCATTCTTCAGGTTTTAGAAGAAACTCCACCTGAACTTTATAAAGATATAACAAATAGCTTTATATACTTAGCCGGTGGTGGTTCGTTGCTAAGAGGACTTGATAGACGCTTAATGGAAAAATACAACATTCCTGTAAAAGTTGCTGATGATCCATTGCACGCTGTTGCAAGAGGAACCGGTATAGCACTTAAAAATGTTGATCGTTTTTCATTCTTAATGAGGTAGGATAAACACGGACAACAAATCCATGATTTCCTAACATGAGAAATTTATTTAAATTTATAATTAGATATCACGTAACCTTATTGTTTATTGTTATTGAGTTTTTCTCATTATTTTTAACAATACAAACAAATAGCTTTCAACGTGCTTCATTTATAAATTCGTCAACAGAAATCTCTGGACATGTTTACAGTTGGTTTAGTTCTGTAACTGAATACCTGTCGGTAAAAGACGAAAACGATAAACTTGCACTTGAAAATATCGCATTACGCAAACTTTTAAAAGCGAATTACATAAATAATTTTATAACACTTAAAACCGTTAACGATTCATTATACAAACAGAAATACGATTATTTCCCAGCAAAAATCATTAATAATTCTGTAATGCATCAGAATAATTATTTAACATTAAACAAAGGATACAATCAGGGTGTAAGAAAAGATATGGCAATAATAAATCCACAAGGAATTGTTGGAATTGTTAAAGATGTATCACCAAACTTTGCAATAGTTATACCTGCAATTAACATTAATGCACACATTAGTGCTAAAATTAAAAAATGGGGTTGTTTTGGAACAATTTCCTGGGATGGCCTAGATTACAGAAAAGCACAATTAAATGAAATACCATTTCATATAAAACTTTCAAAAGGCGACACATTGGTTACAAGTGGCTATTCATCAATGTTCCCTGAAGGTATTATGGTTGGCACTATAAGTGATTTTGATTTAAATGATGGAAAAGATTTTTATAATATTAATGTAAATCTTAGTACAGATTTTATGAGTCTTAATCATGTTTATGTTATAAGTAATTTATATAAAGATGAACAAAAAGAATTAGAAAATACTTTAGGTAATGATTAGTATTTTACCACAAAATATTGCCCGTTTTATTATTCTGGTACTCTTACAGGTACTAATTCTTAACAATATTCAATTAAGCGGATTTATTAATCCATATATTTATATTTTATTTATTTTACTATTGCCATTTGAAACTCCGGCATGGCTTTTACTTATTCTAGGTTTTGTTACAGGGCTTGCAATTGATATTTTCTCTGGTACTATTGGAATGCACGCAACTGCGACTACACTTGCAGCCTATTCAAGACCATTTATTCTTACATTATTTTCACCAAGAGACGGATATGAAAGCAGAACCTCACCTACTCTAAAACATTATGACATAGCATGGATTATAAGATACACAGTAGTAATGATACTCATCCATCATTCTACTTTATTTTTTATTGAAATTTTCAGATTCTCAGGTTTCTTCTACACTATGTTAAGAATATTAATTAGCTCGGCTTTTACTTTTGTGCTAATAATTTTAAGCCAATTCCTATTTTATAAAAAATAAGTCACTATATGATTAACCCTTATAGTAATAGGAAATACATAATAGGTGGAATATTTATTGCATTCGCATTAATCTTTGTTATAAGGTTATTTTATCTTCAGATTATAGACACAAGCTACAAATTCTCAGCCGACAACAATTCTCAAAGAAGAATAACAAAATACCCTGCTCGTGGCGTTATTTATGACAGAAATGGCAAAATAATGGTTTTTAATGAAGCTGCCTTTGATTTAATGGTTATACCACAACAAACAAGAGCTTTCGATACAATTGATTTATGTAAGATACTTGAAATAGAAAAAGAAGAATTTACTAAAAAGTATAAAGAAGCAAGACTTTACTCAACGTACAGACCCTCAGTTATTGTATCACAAATTTCATCAAAAACATATGCTATCTTACAGGAAAAACTTTTTAAATTTCCCGGTTTCTTTGTACAGGGCAGAACATTAAGAAAATACCCACTTCCAATTTCTTCGCATATTTTGGGTTATGTAGGTGAAGTTGACCCTAGTACAATTGAAAAAAATCCATATTACAAACAAGGCGACTACATTGGTATTAGCGGCATTGAAAAAACTTATGAAAAATACCTGCGTGGTCAGAAAGGTGTTAGTATTTTTATGGTAGACGTTCATAACAAAATAATGGGAAGTTTTGCAGAAGGAAAATTTGATACAGCAGCTGTAATTGGAACCGACATAAAAACTACAATTGATGCAAACCTACAGTATTATGGCGAAAAATTAATGAGTCATAAAAAGGGAAGTATCGTTGCCATTGATCCTTCAACCGGTGAAATATTAATGGTTGTATCGAGTCCATCTTACGATCCAGGATTACTTGTTGGTAGAATCCGTTCTGCAAACTATGTAAATTTATTAAAAGACACATTAAAACCATTATTTAATCGTGCAGTAATGGCATCATATCCTCCGGGCTCTACTTTTAAACTTGTAATGGCACTTATCGGCCAACAGGAAGGTGTACTTGGACCTAATTCCAGATACCCTTGTTCTAAAGGATATGCACCACTTGGAGGTCATCCTAAATGCCATCCTCACGCTTCACCACTTGACTTACAAAATGCAATAGGTCATTCATGTAATTCGTATTTTTCTTATGTATTTAAATCTGTAATTGAAAATAAAAAATATCATAATACCTATACTGCTTTCGAAGCATGGAGAAACATTGCACTAAGTTTTTGTATTGGAAAAAAAACAGGATCTGACCTTGCACACGAATTAAGAGGAAATATTCCTTCAATAAAATATTACGATAAAATTTTCGGAAAAGGAAAATGGAAAGCTTCTACTGTAATCTCTTTAGGTATTGGACAGGCCGAAATGGGCATTACTCCATTACAAAGTGCAAATGTAGTTGCAATAATAGCAAACAGAGGTTGGTATTACACTCCTCATATAGTAAAAGCAATTGGCAGCAATGCAAACGATACAGTACTTAACAGATTTAAGGAAAAACATTATACAATGATTACTGACACAACAATATTCTCAAATGTTATTCAAGGAATGAGTGATGCCGTTCAGAGCGGTACAGCAGCATCATTAAAAATTGAGGGTATTGATTTTTGTGCAAAAACAGGAACTGCCGAAAACCCTCATGGTAAAGATCATTCTGTTTTCGTAGCTTTTGCCCCAACTTATAACCCTAAAATTGCAATTGCTGTATTAGTTGAAAACGCAGGTTTTGGTGCAACATGGGCTGGTCCAATAGCAAGTCTTATTATGGAAAAATATTTAACAGGTAAAACAAAAAGAGCTGACCTTGAAAAACATATTATGGAAACTAATTTAATTGGAGATTGAAAAGAAAAATTAACATATTAAAAAGTACCGACTGGCTTATTGTTAGTTTTTATGTTGTTCTGGTAATTTTAGGCTGGATTAATATTTATGCTGCAGTTTACAATGAACAATACAGTAGCATTTTCGATTTTTCTCAGCGCTATGGAAAACAGTTAGTATGGATTGGTGCAGCATTTATTATAGCATTAACAATATTTCTTGTAGATAGTAATTTCTTCTCGTTTTTCACGTGGCCTATTTATGGAACAATGCTGGTGTTTTTAATTTCAGTACTTATTTTTGGTAAAGAAACAAATGGGCAAAGAGCATGGTTTGAAATAGGTAGTTTCAGACTTCAGCCATCAGAATTTATGAAGTTTGCTACAAATCTGGCATTAGCTAAATTTTTAAGTAGTTATAATTTTAAAATTCAGAATCTCAGAAGTCTTATAGGAATAGGATTAATTATATTTTTACCTTGCGGACTAATTCTCTTACAAAATGACACAGGATCTGCATTGGTTTACCTTTCTTTTGTGTTTTTGTTATACAGAGAAGGATTGACACCTTATGTGTTATTCTTTGCCTTAATGACTATAATACTATTCTTAATAGCTATGCTTGTTGAAAAATTGCTAATTATTGAGATTTTACTTGTGGTTGCGCCAATTGCTTTCTTCCTTTTAAACCCAAAAATAAAATTAGTTGGTATAGGAATAGGTATTTTTGCAATAGCAGCCTCAATATTTTACGGTGTTAATGCAGCTTTACACTATAAATATTCGATGTACTATGTATTTTTTGCAGCATTATTCTTATCAGCAATAATTATTCTGATAATTGCTAACAAAAAGAAAATTGCATTTGCTACAATGATAATGATCTTTTTAATTTCATCTGTATCATTTACATTTGCAGTAAATTATATCTTCACAGATGTACTAGGCAAACATCAACAGGATAGAATTAATGAATTACTTGGAATAACTTCTGATCCATTAGGTACTGGTTATAATGTAAATCAGTCAAAGATTGCAATCGGCTCAGGAGGCTTTGCTGGCAAAGGTTTTTTACAAGGCACACAAACTAAATTTAATTTTGTTCCTGAACAAAGTACTGACTTTATCTTTTGCACAGTTGGTGAAGAACGTGGTTTTCTAGGCACTGTTATAGTAATATCACTTTTTACAATATTGTTATTACGATTGGTATTCTTAGCAGAAAGACAACGATCTTCCTTTAGCAGAATTTATGGCTATGGAGTTGCTTCAATTTTATTTTTTCACATTGTTGTAAATATTGGAATGACTATAGGATTAGCACCGGTAATAGGTATTCCACTACCATTTTTTAGCTATGGAGGAAGCTCACTATGGTCATTTACAATACTTTTATTTATTTTTATTAAATTAGATTCCAACAGATTTGAAAATCTGGCTTAAAAATATCAAATAAAAATATTAATTAACAATATTCAATTTAATATTAACAATAATCAATAACTAATATGCCAACATCAAAAGTTACTTATTTAGGAGATTTAAGAACAAAAGCAGTTCATTTGTCATCTAATACTGAAATTATTACTGATGCACCAATTGACAATCAGGGCAAAGGTGAAGCCTTTTCTCCTACCGATTTAATTGCAACTGCTTATGCAAGCTGCATGTTAACAATTATAGGAATAGGTGCCAAAGGTCATGGATTTTCTATAGATGGAACTACTGTTGAAGTAACAAAAGTTATGGGCGATAATCCAAGAAGGATAGTGGAAATAATTGCCGATATTAATTTTCCTCCAAATAACTATACTGATAAACAAAAAGATTTTTTTAAATTAGTTTCGCAAACCTGTCCCGTTGCAAAAAGCATACATCCAGATATTAAACAAACTATAAAATTTAACTTTTAGATTATGGAAAACAAATTAACTATTGGAATTGAAGGAAAAATAGAGCAATTTGTTACAAAAGATGATACTGCAGCAAAATACGGCTCAGGTTTAGTTGAAGTATTTGCAACACCTGCAATGCTTGCATTAATGGAAAAAACCTGTTTAAACAGTGTTTTAGATTACCTAAATGATGGTTTTAACACTGTTGGAACTGAAGTTAACATTAAACACATAAAAGCAACTCCTGTAGGTAAAAAAGTTTATTGCAAATCTGTTTTAAATATAATTGAAAACAAAAAACTGGTTTTTTCTGTTGAAGCCTTTGACGAAGAGGGGAAAATAGGTGAAGGCACCCACACTCGTTACATTATTGACACAAAAAAGTTTATGGAGAAATTATAATTTTTTACTTATACAACATTGATTATATATGTAACTTTTATTATTGTATTAATTGTATGAATATTCTATATTTATACATTAATTATATTAAGACATATCTAATAAACTTAAATGCATTACACATACTTATAAACTAGCTATGTAGCATTTTAATAAAACTACTCGACAATAATGAGCAATTTTTCTAACATAGGCTTTAATGTTACGACACCAGAAGAATTTCAGCAGCTTCTTGACAAGGCATATATAACAAGCCATCAAATAAAAATAAACGAAGGTGCTTATTCAATTTACTCAGACATTTCTGGGGCAGAATTATTCATGCAATTCAATAAAAAAAATATATGTATCGGAGCAAATCCGCACTACAAAGGAATAAGCAGAAGAACTGTTTGCCTAACTAAAGCCATTGTGAGAACAGAAAGTGATCTTGATGGAGCTTTTCATTGTTGGGCAGACCCAGCAGAAATAAATATTCCAGATAGCGGTGCTTATCCGTTTGTTTTTGACTTACCTGACTTTAGGACAATAGGACAAATTGATTTTCCTAAAAATTTTGATGTCCAATTGACAGCCTTCGCACAAGAACTCAACATTTATGAAAGCGAAAAAGAATACAAAATTAGCCAGACTTCAGAACTCAAATTTGCAACTCAATCATTTATTCCAAGTGGACTTTTTTCACTTGGTGAAGACAAAGACTCTGTTTCGCCTCAGGCATTGGGAGTTTTTTCAGGGATTATTAAAGCAATTTGAAAAAAAACGTAACGGATTAACAAATGAGGAGTTTTATTGGTTATTTGTTGACACATTAGGTGGGGAAATTGATATTGTTGCTGACATGCGATTTTTTGAAAAAGCCCCAGTTGTGAATGGTATAATTAATGGACAATTTTGGCTTTCAGGTCAACTTATAAATGCCCCAAAAAGAGAATTGAAAGATCTTAAAACCTTTTTTAATAAACTATTTAGAAAATAAAAACGCCACATAATACCACCTACGAAAACAATTAGTAGTAATGTGCAACTTGACAACTATAACATTAAATAAAATTCTTAGTAGTTTGAACTATCCAAATCCAGTAGTTCGTAACCTCACTAAACACTATACATATTAATAATAAATAAGAGCCGTATTAACCGGTTCTTAAATATTTTATATTTTCAAAATAAACTTTTTTACATATACGTTTCTATCATCCTTTAGTCTTATAAAATAGCTTCCTGCAGATAAAGATTAAGGAATATTAATCTGGTAATTATATACTCCTTTTTTACAATCTGCTATATTCAATACTTGTTTTATTGTTTCACCCAACTCATTAATTAATTCTATGCTTATTGAATTCTCTTTTGATAACTCAAAATTCACAATCATAAACTCCGATAAAGGATTTGGATAAACTTCAAATGATTTGAAACCAGACTGAATAAAATGTTCTGTTACACCTGATATTGTATCCATAAAAATTCCTCCACCAGAAGTTGTGTCTAATATAAAATTATAATTATCAAGCAGTGTATCATTTGAGCCAACAGAAATATTAATAAATGTAGTTAACATTGGATATCCAGGCACATCAACAACCAAATGATATTGATTACCTATTGGTATATTTTTTAATATATAATCACCATCCTGATTTGTTAATGCAGATTGAATTGGAACATCATTTGGTTCTTGCTCAATAAGTATTTCGGCGCCTGGAACTGGTTCGCCAGAAGCAGTTGTTCCTTCAGTCTGCGAAATTTAATTACTTAATAATAAATATCAAATAAACAACATTCTGCAAATTATTAAGATTATATGTTTTGTTTAATTATTCAACAGTTTATAATAAAAAAAAGACCGATAAATCGGTCTTTTTTTACTTCTATTTTTTGTACACTATTTTCTTAATCAAAACCTGATTATCTACTATTAACTTAAGAAAATAAACTCCTGAAGGTAATGTTGACTGTGGCTGCCACGTTATTATAACATTACCTTTATTGTGTTTATCGCTTAATAAAAGCTTTACTGGCTCACCTGAAACATTTAAAATTTCAGCATTTATGAAAACATCTTTTGTCAAATTAAAATCAAAAGAAATATTACTATTAAATGGGTTGGGATATGCATTTAATTCAAATTTTTCATTCGTAAAAGTATAAATCTGAGTTTGTAAAGTATCTGCCATAATACCGCCATTAATAGTAGTATCAATGTAAAAGTTCATATCTTCATAAACTGTATCTGTGATTGTTATTGGAATGTTAACATGTGAACTGATTAATGGATAGCCCGGAATATCAACTTCCATACTATATAAACCTCCTGCTTCTAATCCATTAACTTCATAATATCCGCTATTATCGGTAAAAGTTGCTTGTACCGGAACATCATTAGGCTCCTGCTCAATTAATATTTCAGCACCCGGTACAGGTTCCCCTATTTGTTTTGTATAAGTAAACAAATATATATGGCCTGAAATAGATCCAACTCCAGTCTCCATTGCATTCATCTCATACATCTTAATTGGAAGATTAAAATTATCATTACATGCAATCGAAATGGTATCTGCAATATCCCAGTTAATAACAGTATCATTTAAAGAGTAATATGAATTTAAATAATTAGGATAATATGATGTACTGTCAATCTGAAGTAAAATTTTATAATTTCCGGGTTCTACATTACTAAAATTATATAAATTTTGTAAATCAATTGTATATGATGTTATACTATCAAGTTCAAGTGCTGTTCCTGTTGTACCTAATTTATAAAGTATAGCTTTTCCATGGTTCTCTAAAATATATCCGGAAGAAGTTATTCCGGTTCCATTAATTGTTGCTAAAGTCTGATCTGTTAATGTTGCATAGTAATAATCAAAAGTGTAAGAACAACCAGTACCATCAGTCACAAAAACTTCATATGTGCCGGAAGTTAATCCACTAAGCGTATCTGCCCCTGAATATCCTGTCCAAGAATATGAATAGGACCCACTTCCTCCATGTGGCACTATAACAATCTGCCCTAAATTACCAATACAATCAGGATCAGTCGTATAAACATTTACCCCAAATGGAGCTGGCTCAGTAATTTCAACAGAATCAGTAATATTACAACCTGATTTTGCACCTGGAAAATTATAACTAATATCTAAATAATATTTCCCTGCAGGTAAATTAGTATATGGTCCAACACTACCAACCATATTATGCATAGAATCATATAGACCAGATGTGTATCCATTTCCATAAATACCACCTATTAAGTCAATACTTCCTTCGTATCCATAAGTACAAGAATTATTATTTACCTGAATATCATAATCATATGCAACAATTTCATAAAAAGATTGTGCTGTACCTTGTTGTCCAAACAAGAAATGCTGACATCCATCAGGCATACAAAACATAGTATATATACAATCATCATTTAAATCATCTCCAAAAATTCTTTCAGAAATTAAGGTTCCGTTACTAATATCTAAAAGCACAACATAATTCTGTTTATCACCACTTAAATTAGTAATATAACCGGATACGACTAAACATTGTGTCACATTAAAATTAGCCATTCTTACAGTAAACGCCTCTTCATTAAATTCACTTCCTATTGTTTTTGTCCACAGTGTATCTCCAGTATAAGAATCAAAAGAAACAATCAGCATATCTTTATTATTTCCCAAAACACTGGTATCAGAATACCCAACAGCTATAGTATTTCCAGGCATATTATAAGAACCGAATAACTCTTGATTACCTGGCATAAAAAAAGTTGAATCCCACACAATAGTATCCTGAATTATTGAATATAGAGTTGAATGTATATCTTTGTCAATACCAGAAAGTGATGAAGAATTACCTGTAAAAAGAGCATATCCATCGCCAATTGTTAATGATGTTATAACATCTTCTCCTATTCCACCAAAAGTAGTATCCCAAAGAACAGATGTATTACCATCAGCATAAATCTTACCAAACCAGAAATCTTTATTTCCTGCACTAAGTTCTGAATAACCACATGCCCAGAAATTAAATGAATATGGCATTTCTTGTTTTACAAACTTAGCTTCCTGATTATATGGAGCAGATATAATAAGATGATTAGTACTTTTTGTTGGCTGTACTCCTCCAGCAATATCAGAATAATTAATTAAAATATCTCTGTCTCCTATTGCTACTTCCTCATACCCAACACTAACAACTGGTGTGGTCGATGTAGCATTTCCATCACTGATTGCAACAGAATATAACACGTTCTCATTTAAGCTAATATAAGGAGTATAAATTGCAGTATCTTCTGTCATCTGGTTAAAAGCAGATAAAAATCCTGTTTTTTTACCAGATAATGGATTAATTGAATAACCACATAATACATTCATCATTGGAGGTATTTGATCTGAACCTAGAATATTTTGCTCGGCAGATATTGACCAGTTTCTATGCAATGTAATTCCGGGTCTGTAAAGTTGTGCAGAAGCTTCAAAACCAATAAGTATTAAAGCCATAAAAATAAGATTTCTAACTTTCATATAATTTGTTATTAAAATAATCGAGTAAATATAATAATATATAAAATTAAAAAAAATGCTTAAAAACCTATTCGTAATTTTTTAATCTTATATCTCTTAGTCTTAATTGAAGTGATGTTTTATTCATAAAATCATTCTTATCTATTGAAAAACACACATCAAAAGTTCTGCATTCAGCTACTTCCACCGCCTTTTTACCTAATTGAAAACCAATTGCAGGAAATATTAAACCTGGACAGCTATCATGCATTAAATCAAGCTTCAGATGTTCATTTTTTTTACCTACAGTTTTACCGGTTCCCGAATCATAAACATTATAAGTACCAAATATTGGCGACATATTTCCTGGTCCAAATGGTTGAAAACGCTGTAGTATTCTAAAAAATTTCGCATCTATTTGCGCAAGATTTAAAATATCATCAATCTCAATATGTGGCGTAAGTTGCTCTTTAGTAATATTATCTGAAACAACTTTCTCAAACAATTCTGTAAATTTATCTAAATTCTCAGGTTTCATTGATATACCTGCAGCAAACATATGTCCACCATAATTTTCTAATAAATGTCCACACTGATCAATAGCATGATATAAATCAAAACCTTCCACTGTTCTTGCTGAACCGTTTATTAATCCATTGGACTTTGTTAAAATTACAGTTGGTCTGTAATAGTAGTCAATAAGCCTGGATGCAACAATCCCAACAACTCCCTTATGCCAGTCTGCGTTAAATAATACAGTTGTTTTATTTTCTTTTAGTGATTTGTTAGAATTTATCATTTCATGAGCATCAGAGAATATTTTCTGATCCAGATCTTTCCTGTTCTCGTTACATTCATTGATATCTTTTGCAAATCTAAAAGCATCTTCTTCATTTTGCGAAACCAGCAATTCTACCGCTTTTGAGCCTGTTTCAATTCGTCCGGCAGCATTTATTCTTGGTCCGATTTTGAAAACGATATCATTGATATTCATTTCCATGCTTTCAATTCCGCTTACCTTCTTTATCGCTTTTAGACCAATTACAGGATTTTCGTTTAACTTCTTCATTCCAAAATATGCAAATATTCTGTTTTCTCCTGTCATTGGAACAATATCAGAAGCAATACTTACGGCAACTAAATCCAAATAAGTATAAATTGCATCAAAAGAGATATTTCTTTTGGTACAAAATGCCTGAATCAATTTAAATCCAACTCCGCAACCGGAAAGCTCTTTAAATGGATATTCACAACCTGGTTGTTTTGCATCTAAAACTGCTACCGCATTTGGAATAACATCACCAGGAAGATGATGATCGCAAATAATAAAATCAATTCCTTTGGAATTTGCATATTCAATTTTCTCAACTGCTTTAATACCACAGTCAAGTGCAATTACTAGAGTAAAATTGTTATTAGCTGCATAATCAATACCCTTAAATGATATACCATAACCCTCACCATATCTATCCGGAATATAATATCTTATTTTAGAGTGTCTTTCTTTGAAAAATGAATATGTAACCGCTACAGCTGTTGTTCCATCTACATCATAATCGCCATAAATAAGTATTTTTTCATCGTTTGCTAAAGCTTTTTCAATCCTTGTTATTGCTTTATCCATATCCTTCATCAAAAAAGGATCGTGTAGCTTTGTTATATCAGGATTAAAAAACTCTTCAGCATCTTTGTATGTTTTAATGTTACGCTGTACAAGTAAATTTGCAATTACCGGGTCAATAGATAAGCTTAAAGCCAACTCCTGTATCAGCGCTTCATCCCCTCTTGACTTTAAAACCCATTGTTTTTCCATTTCAGTTTATATCGAGATTTAAGTTTAATGCCAGATTTTTTTTAAGGACTTCTTTTACTTCTTCTATTGGCATATTTTTACCAAGCTCGTTTTTCATAGAAGTAACACCCTTATCTACAAATCCACAAGGATTTATATATGAAAAATATTTTAAATCGGTATTTACATTAAATGCAAAACCGTGCATAGTTACAAATTTTGAAGTACGAACTCCAATAGCGCAAATTTTTCTGGTTTTACCTGGTATATTAACATCAAGCCAAACTCCTGTTGCACCTTCTAATCTTTCCGAAGTAATTTTATAATTTTTTAGAGTTTGAATTACAGATTCCTCTAATGCCCACACATACTTTTTTATTCCTAAACCAGCAGCTTCCAGATCAATAATAGGATAGCCAACTATTTGACCAGGTCCATGATAAGTAATATCTCCGCCCCTGTTAGTTTTATAAAAAGTTGCGTTAATTTGTTTTAAAACTTCATTATTTGCTAATAAATTATTTTGCTCTCCACTTTTCCCAAGGGTATATACGTGAGGATGTTCACAAAACAAAAGGTAATTTACTTTTGCTCTTCCAAAATTTTCTTTTTCTAAAACAACTTTCTCATGTAATCTTTCCTGAAAATCCCATGTGTCCTTATAATCAGAATTTTGCAAATCTTTTACATGGGTTAATAATTTCATCTCTTGCTTTAAAATTTTTTCTTAAAGTTAATTCCAAAATTCACATTTGACAAATATTTAGAAGCTGTACTGCATTTTTTTTTACAAAATACACATAACTCGTTTTATTGCAGAAATAAAGCAATATCACTTTAAACAGAATAAAAAAATAATTTTAATTATCTTGATGAATAAATTAACTACAAAATTATTTTCCAGTAATCCAGTTTACAATCTTATCACAATCAGGTTTTTCTTTTGGAGAAGCAAAATCAACTATTTTTCCATTTTCATCAATCATAAATTTCTGAAAATTCCATTTAACCGGAGCATCTATAACACCATTACTTTCTTTTTCTGTTAACCATTTATATAAAGGATGAATATCATTTCCTTTTACTGAAATTTTCTCCATCATTTGAAACGTTACTCCATAATTCTTTGTACAAAATTCCTTAATTTCTGCATTTGTACCGGGCTCCTGACTTAAAAAGTTATTAGCAGGAAAGCCAATTATTACAAATTTATCTCCACCATATTTCTTAAATAAAGATTCCAACGCTTCATATTGAGGAGTAAAACCACATTTAGACGCAGTATTGACAACCAATACCTTTTTCCCTTTCAGGCTTGATAAAGAAAAATCATTCCCATCAATCGTTTTTACAGTAAAATCGTAAAAATTTCCAGTCTGTGCATTAATAATTAAAACACTGAACATAAACATAAAGAAAAATATTTTTTTCATGATTTTTTTAATTTTGATTATTAACAAATTTACAAAATATAAAGCTTATATATTTTTGGTAACAATTAATAATCACAAATTTTATAGTTTTTTAATATAAAGAGTGTTTATTAAAATCCATAAGTTTATTGAAGCGAATAAAATTCACATAGATATTATAGTAGTTTTACTTACTAAATCGGTTATCCTTTCAATGAAGTCATTGCGAAGCATACGAAAAAAAACTGAAGCAACAATTACGAACGAATTTCGTGAAAAAGTTCTCAAGCGCAGCAAAATCACATAATTTTTTAAATTTATAGAAACTAAAAATTCTACAATGAAATTGCAGGGTTTTAACCTTTATCTAATAAATTATAACCCTATTTCTTCACTTACTCTGCACATTGCTTTTACAGCAATTTCAGCAAACTGCGACAATGGAAGTCCAATCTTTTCGCACTCTAAAATATTTTCTCTTTTAACAGATGCAGCAAAATGTTTCTCTTTCATTCTTTTAACAACAGAGCTCGGCTTTACCGAAGCTACTTTTTTATCGGGATATACCATTGTTGTTGCAGTAATTAATCCGGTAATAGTTTCGCAACATGCAAGTGCATACTGAAAAGCTGTTGATCTTGGTAAACCGGCAGCAACTTCGTTATGCATTTTTATTGCATCAATTATTTCAGCATCTACTCCTAAAGGTTTTAATATATTTTCAGCTTCCAATGCATGAATATATGGATCTCCATTTGTAATTTCAACATCAATATCATGAAGTAAACCTGCAAGTGCCCATTTTTCTGGATCATGATTTAACATCACTGCCACATCATACATTACAGCTTCTGATGCAATACAATGAGCAATCATTCTGTCGTTTTTAATATACTTACTTAATAATTCCAAAGCATCTTCTCGTTTCATAAATAAAAATTCAAATTTTAAATACAAAATTACAAAACGAAAAAGAAAAATACTCATAAAAAATTCAACATGCTATATTCCATGTGATTAAAACAGATAAATTGAATTGACAAATCACTAATCAGAATTAATTTCAAATAATTATCTTTGCAATAAATAAAAAACCATATGAGTCTGATAGAATTAAGTGAACAGGAATTAGTGCGCAGACAAGCACTTGAAGAATTACAAAAACTTGGAATAGAAGCATACCCAGCAGAAAAATTTGAAGTTAACGTTACAACATCTGAAATACTTGCTTTTTACAGCGAGGAAAGTAAAAATTTCCAATCTGTTTCTATTGCAGGTAGAGTAATGAGTCGCAGAATAATGGGAAGCGCTTCTTTTGCTGAATTACAAGATGAAAAAGGAAGAATACAGCTTTATTTAAATCGTGACAGTATATGCACCGGTGAAGACAAAACTTTATATAATACAGTTTTTAAAAGACTTGTTGATATTGGCGATATTATTGGCGTTACCGGTTATGTATTCACTACAAAAATGGGTGAGATTTCAATTCATGTTAATGATATTAAAATATTAAGCAAATCGCTTCGTCCACTCCCTATTGTAAAAGAAAAAGACGGTCAGCTTTTTGATGCATTTACAGATCCTGAACAAAGATATAGAAACAGATCTCTTGATTTAATTGTAAATCCAAACGTTAAAGAGACTTTTATAAAACGCACCAAGGTTGTTAACACCATGCGCAATTTTCTTAATGAAAAAGGTTACTTAGAAGTTGAAACACCTATTTTACAACCTTTATATGGTGGTGCAGCTGCACGTCCGTTTAAAACACATCACAATGCACTCGATCAAACATTATACATGAGAATTGCTAACGAGCTTTATTTAAAAAGACTTGTGGTTGGTGGCTTTGATGGTGTATATGAATTTTCAAAAGATTTCAGAAACGAAGGAATGGACCGTTTTCATAATCCAGAGTTCACTCAAATGGAGCTTTATGTGGCTTACAAAGATTACTACTGGATGATGGATCTTGTGGAAGAAATGGTTGAAAAAGTTGCTCTTGCTGTTAATGGAACCACACAGATACAAGTTGGGGATAATGTTATAGATTTTAAACGTCCATGGAAACGATATACAATGTACAGTGCAATTCAGGAGTTTACTGGCATTGACATCTCTAATATGAACGAAGCAGAACTTAGAGAAACTGCATTAAAACTTAAAGTAGGTATTGACGAAACAATGGGTAAAGGAAAACTTATTGATTCTATTTTTGGCGACACTTGTGAAGCCAAATTAATTCAGCCAACTTTCATTATGGATTATCCTATTGAAATGTCTCCTCTTGCTAAAAAACACAGAACAACCGAAGGTTTGGTTGAACGTTTTGAAGCAATTTGTAACAGTAAAGAAATCTGCAATGCTTTCTCTGAACTAAACGACCCTATTGACCAGCGTCAGCGCTTTGAAGGACAATTAGAATTAGGGAAACGTGGCGACGATGAAGCTATGGTTTTAGACGAAGACTTTTTACGTGCTCTAGAATTTGGAATGCCACCAACAGCAGGTTTGGGAATAGGTATTGATAGGCTTTCAATGATTATGACAAACTCTGCATCTATTCAGGATGTTTTGTTTTTCCCACAAATGCGACCAGAAAAGAAAGCTGCAAAAGATGATAATGATAAATATACAGCATTGGGAATTCCTGAAGCATGGGTTAGTGTTATTCAAAAAGCCGGTTATAACACTATTGAACAACTAAAAAATGCTAATCCTAACAAATTACACCAGGAAATGTGCGGATTAAATAAAAAACTAAAACTCGAACTTCCAAACCCAAAAATTGAAGAAGTAAAAGCATGGATTGAAAATTAGTTAATAAGTTATAAAGTTAATGGTTAATAAAAAGAGCATTCTATAATTCAGAACCAGCGGCCTACTGTCATCCTGAGGAGCCTGCGCTGAACTTGTCGAAGGGGAGTCGAAGGAAGGTAGGCAAAGTAAAAGACTTTATCACTTAATGTAACATTTTGTAACGAAATAAAATCTAAATAACAAGTAACAGAACGATAATAATTAACAATATTCAAATATAAATCCTAAATCGAATATCGTAAATCCTAAATATTAAATTATGTCAATAGAAATTCGTGAAGCTATAACCAAAGACGACTTAAAGAAATTTGTAAAATTTCCATTCGAATTATATAAAGGCAATAAATACTGGGTTCCATCAATAATCAAGGATGAAGTTAAAAGCTTAATGCCAGAAACAAATCCTGCTTTTGAAAATTGCAAAGCTAAATTCTGGCTTGCTTATAAAGACAATAAAATTGTTGGAAGAATTGGTGCTATTATTAACCAAACATTTAACGAAAAAACAGGCGAAAAAAACGGCCGTTATACCCGTTTGGAATTCATCAACGATCATGAGGTTGTAAAAGCTTTAACTGAAAAAGCTGAAAAATGGCTTAAAGAACAAGGAATGACTCAGGTTATGGGTCCGCTAGGCTTTAACAATCTTGATTTACAAGGAATGTTAGTTGAAGGTTTTGACCACATACCTTCTATTGCTTCAGTTTATCACATGCCTTATTATTTAGAACATTTAGAAAAACTTGGTTACTTAAAAGAAATTGACTGGGTAGAATTCAGATTGACATTAACGGATGCTCCTGTTGACAAAGCTAACCGTGGTGCAGGATTAATTATGAAACGTTTCGGAATTGAAGTGGTTCAATTTAAAACCATGGATGAATTACTTCCACATTCTAATGAAATTTTTTCAATTCTAAATGATGCTTTTAGCGATTTACCTTTTGTTTCTCCATTCTCACCTAAAATGATGGCATTTTATAAAGAAAAATATATTAAAATTCTAAATCCTGAATTTGTAAAAATGCTCAGACTTAAAGGCGAAATGGTTGGCTTTATAATTGGATTACCAAGTCTATCTGAAGCAATGCAAAAAGCAAACGGAAAACTTTTCCCATTTGGATTTTTGCATATTCTTAAAGCCAGAAAAGGAATAGATGTAATGGATCAATTGCTAACCGGAGTTAAGAAAGAAGTTCTTGCTACGGGGGCTGGTGTTATTTTAATGGCTGAAATTCAAAAGCAAATGCTTAGCAAAGGCATGAAATATATTGAAACTACAGGTATATTTGAGACGAATATTAACGCAATTTCTAATTGGAAAAACTACGAACATATTCAACATAAGAGAAAAAGGTGTTTTAAGAAAGCACTATAATTTAAAAGATTATTAATTTCAAAAATATTCTGTAACTAATTACCTAACAACAAAAATAACTGATAACACAGCTTTGCAAATTCATAAACTATTATTATTATTTGAATAAATTTAAAAAGCTTATTAAAAACCAACCAAAAGATACTTTTTTTGGTTTTCATTTTTTTTACAATTTGCTTTTTACTTTTTTTCTTATTTGACATATTTTACGATTTAAAATTAAATTTCAAATCGCGTGTCCGCAATAAAGATAATATGCTTTTTATGCTTTCTAAATATTATTAAATTAATTGCTAGAAATATTTAGAATAGTGATAATTTGAAGATTACATTTGTCAAGCAACTATAAACAACCATTTGTTCTTAATTCTTGTTAAGAAAATTTTATAGAATTAAGTATTTATGTAACTTGCGTCGTGAAAGCATTAGATCAAATAAAGCATAAAATTGGCAGGTCTAAACTAAAAACCAGCCTTAAAACTCATGAGAGAAATAAATTCTTTCACAACTTTAACACAGCACGCAGTGTAGGAATAATTTTCGATGCAACTGACCATACAAATTATGAATCGGCACGTACTTTTGCTAAATTCCTAACAGAACGCAAAATAAGAATTTATGGTTTAGGCTTTGCTGACAGTAAAGAAGTTATGAATTTTTATTCTTACTATACCGGATTTAATTTCTTTACAATAAAGGATACTAACTGGCAAGGTATACCAAGTAATCATAACATAAACGATTTTATTAATGAAAAAATTGATATTTTAATAGACCTACATCAGGGAGAAAATTTTCAATTAGAATATATTAACGCAATGTCTAAAGCAGAATTTAAAATAGGACCATATACTACTAATCCTAATTATTATGATTTAATGATTGATATAAGCACTAATCCAACTGCTGACTTTCTTTGCGAACAAATAAAACATTATCTATCTATAATTAACCAATAAATAATTATGAAAAGTTTTACAGGAACAGGAGTTGCATTAGTAACACCTTTTAAATCTGATAAAAGCGTAGATTATATTTCATTAGAAAAATTAGTAAATCATGTAATAAATGGTGGTGTTGAATATCTTGTAGTATTAGGTACTACAGCTGAAAATCCTACACTTTCAGCAATTGAAAAAAATACTATCACAAAATTTATTGTAGAAAAAAATGCTGGCCATGTTCCTATAGTTCTTGGTGCTGGTGGATCTGACACTCAAGCTGCAATTGACAATATTAAAAAAGCTGACTTAACAGGAATTGATGCAATACTTTCCGTAACACCGTATTATAACAAACCAAACCAACAAGGACTTTTTGAACACTTCAGTGCAATTGCCAATAATTGTCCACTACCAATTATTTTGTACAATGTTCCTGGCAGAACAGGTGTTAATATGACTGCTGCAACAACATTAAAACTGGCAAACTCATTTAAAAATATAATTGCAATCAAAGAAGCTTCTGGTAACATTGAGCAAATAATGGGAATCATAGAGAAAAAACCTGCACATTTCGAGGTTATTTCAGGCGACGATGGAATCACTCTTCCACTAATTTCTGTTGGTTGTAGTGGTGTAATCTCAGTAGTTGCAAATTCTTTCCCAAAAGAATTCTCAAAAATGGTAAAACTTGCAATTGAAGGTAAATTCAATGAAGCAAAAACTCTTCATTATAAACTTTTAGAATTCTCAAGATTAATATTTGCTGAAGGCAGTCCTGTTGGAATTAAATCTGCTCTTACTTTACAAGGTTTAATTGAAAATCATCTAAGACTTCCTATAGTTCCTGCAAGTAAAGAGTTAGAAGAAAAAATCTCAAACTGGACTAAAGCATTTCACTCTTAATATTTCTGCTTTATAACATCTAAATATATTTTACAATTTGTAATTGAAGTTTTATATTTGCGGTATTCTAGTATTTATTTACCATTATTATTAATTAAAATTAAATTATATGAAAAGGATTAAATCAAAAATCAAGGTATTGCTTAAGATGCGGGTTGTAACAACAACATTAATTGTAGTTATAGTAATATTATTTTTATCAGCATTTGTTAAAGATTTATGGCAATGGGAACCCAGAAATGAAGTATGGGGCAAAAGATGGCCTTTAGAATATAGTTCATTTTTAGAAACTAAAGACACTACATTTAAGAGTTTGCATAATGGTAGTGCAAAAACAGACATGCTAGAAAAAGATCCAAATATGGTAATACTTTGGGCAGGATATGCATTTTCAAAAGAGTACTGTCAGCCACGCGGTCACTTTTACGCAGTTGAAGATGTAAGAAACACACTTAGAACCGGTGCACCTAAAAATGAAACAGAGGGTCCACAACATGGTTCGTGTTGGGTTTGTAAAAGTCCCGACGTACCAAGAGTAATGAATGAAAAAGGAATTGACGATTTTTATACAAAAAAATGGAGTGCATTAGGTTCAGAAATCGTAAATCCAATAGGTTGCTCTGATTGCCACGAACCAGTAACTATGAATTTAAGAATAACAAGGCATACACTAATTGAAGCCTACCAGCGACAAGGAAAAGATATTACAAAAGCAACAAAAGATGAAATGCGATCATTAGTATGCGCTCAATGTCATGTTGAATATTATTTTAAGGGAGATAATAAACGTGTTACATTTCCTTGGGATAAAGGTATGACAGTTGAGGATATTGAAAAATATTATGATGAAAATAACTTTACAGATTACACTCATGCTTTAAGTAAAACACCTATTTTAAAGGCTCAACATCCGGATTATGAATTATACACAACAAGTATTCATTTCGAGCGTGGTGTTACTTGCGCAGATTGTCATATGCCTGGTACTACAGTTGATGGAAAAGCAATTACCGATCATCATATTCAGAGCCCATTAAATAAAATTGAAAATACATGTGGTGTATGTCATTCCGGACACGAAGCAAAAGAATATGTGAAAAATGTTACAGACAGACAAAATAAGATACAAGAAATTAAAATAATGCTTGAAAATCTACTTGTTAAAGCTCATATTGAAGCTAAAGTAGCATGGGAAGCTGGTGCTACAAAAGAAGAAATGGATCCTGCAATTAAACTTATAAGAAAATCGCAATGGAGATGGGATTTCGCAGCTGCAGGAAACGGAAGTTCATTTCATGCACCATTGGAAACTGCAAGAATTATTTCAAACGGAATTGAGATGGGACAGGAAGCAAGACTTATACTTTCAAAAGTATTATTTACGCACGGTGTAACAAAAGTTGAATATCCTGATATTTCAACAAAAGAAAAAGCACAGAAGTACATTGGTTTAGATATTCCAAAATTGGTTGCAGATAAAAATACTTTTATTAATACAGTAATTCCTGATTGGAAAAGTAAAGCAAAAGAAAGAGAAACTAAATACGATACTGAAAAATACTAGTTGTTGATTTTAGGTTAAAAGGGACTGGCTTTAATTTGCTAGTCTCTTTTTTTATTTCTCCATTGCCTCATATACAACATCCAGCACTTTGTTGCGAACTCCAAGATTATTTAATTTTTTGTTTTCTGCATCAGGATAAACACGATTTGAAAGAAAAATATAAATTAAATTACTCTCAGGATCAACCCAAAAACAAGTACCTGTAAAGCCTTGATGTCCGTATGTTTTTAATGAAACAGGTTTTGATACTGGTGAATCTTTAGATTTATCAGGTTCAGGTTTATCAAATCCTAACCCTCTCCTATTCTTTGGACAAAACTGACATGAAGTAAAATCGTTTACCGTAGAATGTTCATAATATTTAACACCACCATACTCTCCTTCCCATAACAACATCTGGCATATTTTAGCAACATCATTTGAATTAGAAAACAATCCTGCATGACCTGCAACTCCGCCCATAAGTGCCGCTCCCTGATCGTGAACAAAACCCCAGACAGTTTGTTTTCTAAAAACAGTATCATTTTCAGTTGGTACAATCTGCAATTTATTATATCTTTTTAAAGGATTATAACCCATTGTTACAGCACCAATTCTTTTATAAATAATGCTATCAGAAATAAAATCCAGTGATTTATGAGTTATTGCTTCTGTAACAGAATGCATCAAATAAAAACCCAGATCAGAATATTTATACTCTTTAACAGGCAGTAATTTTGATTTAAAAATCTGTTTATATATAGAATCTTTATAAGAATTCATTACATACATACTATCAGCAACTTGCAATAATTTTTTCTTGTCAGGTAAAAATGAAAAATAAGTATTTCTTTTTACTTCATTAGTTATTAACCCCGGATAAAAAGGAATCCATGGTACCAATTCAGCCTGATGCGTAAGTATATCTTTGATTAACAGATTTTCCTTATCAGTGCCTTTTAGCTTAGGAAGATAATACCCCAGATTTTTATTATAATCAAATTTTTTAGCATCAAATAAATTCATTAAAACAAGTGTTGTTGATAATGTTTTTGTCATTGATGCTAGATCGTACAAATCATTATTATTTACAGGATATGTTTTATCATAAGTAAAGTACCCAAATGATTTATTATAAATAACTACACCATCTTTTGCAATAAGAACCTGACAACCAGGAGTAGCATGCTTTGCAATTGCATCATTAACTATAGAATCAATTGGTAAAAGTTTTTTACTTTCAATCCCTATATCCTCAGGAATTGAATATTTTAAACGAACCTGTTTGTCTGTTTCAATACCAAATCCATATGGAAAATCGGCAGAAATATTAACCGGTAAATGTCCCTTTGCAGAAATTCCACCAAATAAAACCTGTGGTGCAATCTCAGCAGGATAACGAGTATCGTCATATCCAATAAGAATTGCTTTTATTTTCTTAATGTTATTAATTCGTGAAATACTGTAAGGACTTGCAAAAAGGTTTAAAACAACATTATTTGAATCAGCAAGGTTTGAGATAAAATCAATACTTTGATCAGTAAAATTAAAAGTTCGGAATGAGTATCTGTTGGTTTGTTTTAAAGAAACAATTACAAGATTAAAATTTTTAAGAGTATCCTTTAACTGTTTCAATTCTGCAGTACTTAAATCTTTTTCAACATTAAACTGAGTTATTTTCGCATAAAGACTTAAACTCTCCTGAAATATACCTTTTTCAGTTTTTCCAAAGAATACTGAGGCAATCTTTAAAGTATCTAATCTGTTAAATGGAATGATTTTTTTTTCATTTTTAACAATAGTCAATGAATTTTCTGTAAGTCTTCTGTTTATTAACACATCTTCAGGAGTAAATAAGTCCTTCATTAAATTTGCTGTATCAACATACTGACAATGATCCAGACCAGCCCACTGTTTTACCTGAAGTATTCTTTTTACATGTGCATCAATATCCTGCTCACAAATAATTTCATCTTCAATAGCTTCTTTAATAAGACGAATTCCCATTGGGACTTCTTCAGGACAAAGCAAAATATCATTTCCAGCCAGCAATGCTTTTAAAGCAGCTTCACCTGGTTTAAAATACTTTGTAATACCTTTCATATTTAAACCATCAGTGAAAATTAATCCCTGAAACTTCATTGTATTCCTTAACAAATCATTAACTATTACAGGTGAGAGACTTGTAGGATATTTACTATTAGGATTTAAAGCAGGCACCTCTAAATGCGCTACCATCATTCCCCCTATTCCTCTGTTAATAAGCTGTCTGAAGGAATACAATTCCAAACTATCCAAACGTTTCCGTGTAAATCCAATATATGGTAAATCACTATGAGAATCAGTTTTTGTATCACCGTGTCCGGGAAAATGCTTTCCTACTGCAAGAACATGCATTTCCTGCTGGCCACGCATATATTCATATGACTTTTCTACAACCATTTTTTTATTATCACCAAATGATCGCATGTTAATTACCGGGTTTAACGGATTATTATTAACATCAAGCACAGGAGCAAAATTAATTTGGATACCCATTCTTTTCATCTGTCGTCCTATTGCTTTTCCCATCTGGTAAATCAAATCATTATCCTTAATTGCCCCAAGCTGCATTTGCAACGGGAATCTCATTGTAGAATCAACACGCATCGACAAACCCCATTCTCCATCAATACTCATTAACAAAGGCACAGAAGTAATTGCCTGCAAGTCATTCGACATTTTTGCCAATTTCAATGGATTTGATGATTTAAAAAATATTATACCACCTACTTTGTATTTTGATACAAGTTCTTCAACTTCTGCATAATGTTTTTTATCTTTCTCTGGATGTGCGGAAACCATGAAAAGCTGTCCTATTTTTTCATCTAAAGTTAAAGTGGACAAAACAGAATCTGCCCAGGCTTCAGATTTCTGTGAATAAATCCGGAATGGAATCTTTGTATCATCAACAGGTTCAACAGGAAAATTTTCTTCCATTCTGAATCCTGAAAATGAACTAAGTATACCTGGTAAAAATAAAATAAAAAGCCAGCGTTTCACAAAAATTGATTTTTAACAAAGATATAGGAATAGACATGCGATGTATAAAACGTAATAATTAGTTTTTAACATATAAAAGTTAAAAGATTTTTTCTCTTTATCAAGTTTTTTTATTGTCAGGTCTTTAAACCTTACATCAATATAAATATTATATATTTGTAAAAATAAATTATAATTAAAAATGTTTGGACTACAATCAGCTTCAATTAAAAGTTTAATGCTTCATAAAGTAGGCAACAAAACAGCAAATGAAGGAGTACATATTTCTAAAACTGAGTTAGACTTAAATGAGGAATTAAGAGAAATTCTTAAAAGATATTTCATTTCAGCTTTTAAATCCGAGGAATTCTTTAATCTGAATCACGAAAGTGATTTAAAATTAAATGAAATTTTTTCTTTTGCGTCTGAGATTTTTGATAATCCCGATAGTCTAGTAGAACAAAGTAAAAACATTGCAAAACATTTATACGAACAATCAACTCATCCTAAAGTAAAAGAAGGCGAATTTTATGTTGTGTATTTTGAAGGTGCAATTATTGAAGGTGAATCAACTAATGTTATTGGTTTATTTAAGTCAGAAAATAAGGATACTTTTTTAAAAATTTCTCAGTTAAAAGATAATTTTAACATAAACCTTGAAAATGGAATAAACATTAATAAACTTGATAAAGGATGTTTAATTATTAACAAAGAGAAAGAAAAAGGTTTTTTGGTTTCAATAGTTGACAACCTTAGTAAAGGTAACGATGCACAATACTGGAAAGATGACTTCTTAAATGTTAAACCAAGATCTGACAATTTTTATAATACAAATAATATATTAACATTATGTAAGAATTTTGTTATTGATAAATTACCCGAAGATTTCCAGGTAAGCAGAGCCGATCAGGCTGATTTATTAAATAAATCCGTAAAGTTCTTTCAGAACAATGAAAAATTCAGCATGGATAACTTTACAGATGAAGTGATTGAAGATCCAAAGGTTATAGCATCTTTTAATAATTACCGCCGCGAATTTTCTGATGATTTTGATGTTCCTATATCAGATGAATTTGAGATTTCATCACAAGCATTAAAAAAACAACAAAGAATATTTAAAAGCGTAATTAAGCTTGATAAGAATTTCCATATTTACATTCATGGAAATAAAGAATTAATTGAAAAAGGTTATGATGATGCTACTGGAATGCATTATTATAAAATGTTTTTTAAAGTTGAAAACTAAAAACTATAAATCAGATATGATAAATATAATTAAGATTACTACTATTTGCACATTATTATTATTAACCTTAAACATAAAATCACAGGATTTAATAATTTATAACAATAAAAAAGATACTGTAAAATGTAATATTATTAAAGACAATCGAAAATATATTGAATATCAGATTAACAACGACACCAATGTATATATAATGAATTATGACCAGTATGATTTTTATATAGATAATAAAGATACAGTAAGAAATAAAGATTTGCAAAAAGAAAAAGTTCAGAAGTCTGAAGAAGATTATAAAAAAGATAAAAAAACATTTATTGTAAAATATCCTCTTTTCAGTGCCGGCACCGGAATTGGTCTCGATTATGGTGGTTTTGGTTTAAGAGTAACATCTTTATCTACAAAGCATTTATCAATATTTATTGGTTTTGGTTATAATAGTTTAAATATGGGCGTAAATTTAGGAGGTTTGATACGTTTTTTACCTAGTCGTATGTTTTGTCCGACCTTTTGCGGGATGTATGGTTATAATGCAATGATAGTTATTACAGGTGATAAAAATATAACTGAAACCTATTATGGTCCATCTTTTGGAGTTGGGTTTGAATTAAGATCTAAAAAATTAAAAAACTATTTAAGCTTTGGTTTAATAATGCCTGTCAGATCACAGAACTATGAGGATGACATGAATGCTATAAGACGAGATCCTAATGCTACTATAACAAAAGAACCTGCAGATGCAATCATAACTTTAGGATATCATGTAATTATTTAATTTTAATTTTCAAAAACATGAAAAATAGAATAACTTTATTACTATTTGTTACAATAATAGCACTATTAAATACTTCATCAATATTTGCAAGACAAATTACTTATAATGAAGTTATATCAGTTTCAAATAACAAATTAATTGAACTTAAAAAAGCAGACATTATTTATGTAAATAATTGTGTTGAAATAAAAACAAATAGCATTATTGCATTTGTTGTAAATTTAAATCCCAAAGGCTATATTGTAGTTAGTGCAAATACTGATTTACCTCCAATTATTGCTTATTCATTTGAAAGTAATTTTGGTGAATTAAATGAAAGTAATCCTTTATTCTCAATAATAATTTCAGATTTAACAAATAGAAATAAATACTTTTCACAATCAAATATTGTAAGAAATAATAGTAAATGGGAAGAATTATTAAATGAAAATTACAAGCTACTACCAGATGAAACATTACAGCAATGGCCTGATGTTGGCGATGGCTGGTTAAAAACAAACTGGACTCAAAATGCTCCTTATAGTGACTTTTGTCCGATGGATCCAGTAACAAATGTAAGAAGTATTGCAGGTTGTCCATCTACAGCAATGGCACAAATTTTAAACTTTCATGCTACAACAAATAACACACAATTTAATGATTTTGACGATTACTATCATAATTATGCTGGTCGCCAATACTGGATTGACAATGATTATTTAGCCAGAGATTTTCCATCTTTTCCGGAACTAAATGTATATCTGGATACTTTAGAACAGCATTATTTAAATAACATTTTGCCAACAAACGAGGACAAAGCTGCACTTACATTTGCCTGTGGCATAGCAGCAACTCAGGTATACACCTCTGCCGGATCCGGCACATTTGGAGTAAATCAGGCATATGAAGCATATATGCGTTTTAATTGCACCACAGCTTCACTTCTTGACACTACAAACCTGGATTTATATGACAGATTAATGCAAAACATGAAAGATACACTTCCTGCACATCTGGCAATAGTAAATCCAACATGGACCAGCGGACACAATGTAGTTGTTGACGGATATAATACAGATAATTACTATCATTTGAATTTTGGTTGGGGTGGAAGTTATAATAGCTGGTATTTATTACCCCAGGAAATTCCTTACAATTTAACAGTTATTGAAGGGGTTATTGTTGACATAATGAAAAAAGAAAATACTTCCATTTTCGAATCAGATATTATAAACTCAAATATATCAGTATTCCCAAATCCATTTTCAGAATCGACTATTATTTCATACAATTTAACAAATAACACAAATATTTGTCTTTACATTTTTGATATTACGGGTAAAATTATTTTCTCCAAACAATTTTCAGAAGAAAAAGGTTATAATCAAATTTCAATAAATCTAAATTCCAATCCTGAGGGTATTTATTATTATAAATTAAAAGTTGGTAATAGCCTATATACCGGAAAATTAATTAAAATAGAAGGTAAATAATTATTTCGGGCAACGAAATTCTATTCTAATTTGTCTTAATTATATTAAGACTATTATTTATGAAAAAAATATTTACTATTATCCTGTTAATAAATATATTATATTTTAACAGCTTTTCCCAAAACAATTTATGTAATCTTTCTGATCCCTTTTGTACTGGAACAACATATAATTTTCCTGCAGGAGTTAACCAAGGTTCAGCTCAATCGGGACCAAACTATGGTTGTTTAGGTTCTGAACCAAATCCTGTGTGGTTCTATTTATTAATATACCAATCTGGAAATATACAATTAGAAATGCATACTGTTCCCCAACATGATGTTGATTTTGTTTGTTGGGGACCATTCACTTCTCAAACTACACCCTGCACTTCACAACTTACTGCAACTGGTCCAACACCTTCACATTATGATTCTTTATCAAGTCCTGATTATCCTGCAGGTAATATGATTGATTGCGGTTACAATTCTTCATATCAGGAATGGTGTTATATTCCTAATACTCAAACAGGTCAATATTATATTCTAATGATTACCAATTATTCAAATCAGGCATGTAACATTGTTATGACACAATCAAATATAGGGCATTCAGGTGCAGGATCAACTGATTGTGGTTGCAAATGTCCATCTATTATAGATATGAGCCATAATTCAAATCCATGTAATCCACTTACAAACCAATACTCAGTAAATGGTAATTTAATTTTTTATTTTTACGCAGGAAATTTTGTTATGACAGGTTCTGTTGTAATTGTTGATCAACCGAGTGGTATAACACAAACCATTGATGGACCTTTTACAAATTCATCAAGTCCTTTAAATTATCATCTCGACAGCATTCCTTCTGATGGATTGCAGCATACCATTACTGCAACATTTTCAGATGCGCCAACTTTAACATATTACATAAGCTATGCTGCTCCAGAAGCTTGTAATTTCACTTCAATTAAATCATACAATAATTTGCTTTTAAATGACCTATCAGTTTTTCCAAATCCTGCATCTAATGGCAAGTTCGAAATTAATTATTCATCAAACTATTTTGATGATATAACAATAAGAATAATAAGTATTGAGGGTAAAGATATTTTTAAATCTCAATTAACAAAGAATACTGAATTTATTAAAATACCAGTAGATATTGGAAATAATAATAAGGGGTATTATATTGTCGAATTAATTTCCGGGCAGAATGTTTGCAGAAAATCAATATTAATACAATAGTTTTTATTCTTTCACAGCTAAGAACCTAACAACAATAGCTTTTCCTTTGTGCAATTTACCCTCATCAAGAATAATTTCATGCTCTTTATTTTCCACGAGGTTAAGTCCATTAAATTCTTTTTGCAGCATCTCAGGGCTAAATAAAAGCTGAATTTCCTTTGGTCCACCCGAAGTATTATTTAACTGTTTTGGTGTAAATGCTTCTAATATTATTACTCCACCTTTTTTTAAGGACGAAATAATTTTTAAATAAAATTCTTTTCTGATATTTTCGGGCAAATGAAAATATGATAAAACTACAGCATCGTACTCATCAGGTTTAATTTCAAAATGTCTAACATCATACAAATCATATTGAATTTTCACATTTTTTGATTCTGCTAATTTCATTGCTTTTATTTTGCCAACTTCACTCATATCGAAAGCAAACACATCCCATCCTATACTTGCAGCATAAACAGCATCACGCCCCTCACCTGCTGCTGGAACTAAAATTTTACCGGGTTTAATTTTATTAATTGATTGTTTAAAATAAACATTTGGCTCAACACCATAAATATATTCTTCTGCTGAGAATTTTTCGTTCCAAAAATTTGGTTCCATTTATTTTTAATCTTTAAAAACTTGTTTAAAATAATCTTCAGTAATGTATTTTATTTTTCTTTCAGGAATACCTTTTCTTGCGTTATCATAATCAGGTGTCTCCAACTTATCTACAAATTCCTCTGTAGGATTTACTTTAAATAATGTTATAAAAAATGATTCACGTGTCATAGAATCATAATGTATTGCCATATTAAAATATTTTTTATTCTGAAACAAATTAAAAACAATTAGCAAAACAGCAAATGAGAGCAAAAACAATTTCAATATATTCTTTCTTTGTAACACAAATGAAACTATTGCAGCTAAAGGAATTGCCATTAATGCGTATGAGTCAATAAATGGTCTTAATCCAAATGAACCACCATACCACCAACACCACCATGATGATATTATATAAATATTAACTATGAAGAAAATAAATGTATTCCAAAAGAGTTTTCGATAATTATTAAACAATACGACAAAGCCGATACTTGCAAAAAACATTAATGGTGTATAAATAAACCAACCCTTTCTAAACCCAACCAAAACATCTACAAAATGAGGATTTGAGAAGAAAAAACCTTCATTATCATAAGAATAAAACAACCAGTTTCCGCTTACATATTTCCAATAAAATAATTGAGGAAGCCATACTAAAATCATTAATAACAATATGACAAATATTTTAAAATAATTTTTAAGAAATAAATAAAATCTTTCTTTTATATTAATCAAACTATCTATATTCCAAAGAATAAAAACAAGAACAATTAACCCATTTGTAGGCCTTATTAAAGAAATTAACCCCAATAAAAGTCCTAAATATATTGATCTTTTAAAGTTTGGATTGTCATGCCATTTAATAGTATTCCATATAAAAAACGAGAATAAAGCAAAACTAAAGCTATGTGAATATGCGGCTTCAGCAGTAAGGTAATTAGTAATATTTGTACCAAAAGCAATTAAAAATAACACCCAGCCAATTACTTTATTATTAAAATACAGACTAAGAGTTTTCTTTAATACAAACAATCCCAGAAAAAAATAAGTTAATGAAGCAAATACCAATGCTATTCCATATGGGCGAGTATAACCATCAGATGCATATTCGCTAAAATAAGTACTAACATGTGCTAAAGCAAAAAATGGTAAATACATAAACGAAAGTCCCATTGTAGTTTTAATTACATAATTTCCGTTTTCGAGTTTGTTTCTTGACCTGATTTTATCTGCATAAAATTCAGGATTTTGCTCAATGTATTTTAATGTAAGATCATGATTAATTAAAAAGGCTGGCAGAAAAGCATAGTATTCTTTAGTATCAGAAGCAATAACATCCATTGGACGTTTCCAGAAAACAAAGATAAAATGTAACAACAAATATATTATTGCTATTACTATTATTGAGACATTAGTTCTCCTCATTAATTCCAAATCTCATTTTTTCATAAAAGTATTGAATAAATTCAGAAATAAAATATTGCTGTTATTATTTTTTTCATACCTTTAACTCAACAACATTTTTTAAATATTACAACTATGAAAAAAATTACTGTTCTTCTTTTAACACTTGTATTCTTAACATTCGCTGGCTTTAGTCAGACTAACAAGGACACATCAAGCAAACAGATTAAAAAGATTGAAAAAAGAATTATCATCATGACCGATGATGGTGAACAAGAAAATATTGAGATTGAAAGTGACGGTCCTATGTGTGGTGGCAAAGAAATGTTTAATGAAAACTGTGGTAACAGTTGCAAAAAACATATGCAATTCATAAAAAAAGATAAACACGGAAAGAAAAAACTTAAGGCAACTCATCGTTTATACCCAATGACACATACAAAAAAAATATTTGCTCTTATGCCGGTTATATTGTTCCTATTTGTTTTTATCATATTCTTTTTCTGGCTACGTCGTGAAAACTTCAAACTTTCTGATGCTTTATCTTCAAAGGCTCCAGAAGTATTAAAAACTACAAATACACGCCAGGACCCAAATGATCCTTCAAAAACAATTACCGAAATAAAAGAAGAGATTTATTACTCACGAAGCACAAGTAAATTAATTGCATTTTTAACAGCAATAGCAGGTATAGTTGTTGTAATTTGCGGTTTATCATTCCATGCATACACAATGCTTAGCGGTATTGGAGCAGGTGGCAATAATTCACATCATGGTGGTGGAATGCTAATCATGGTTTTTGTGTTACTTATTGGCATGCTTCCATATATTTTCAGGGCAATGTTTAAAAAATAAGAAAGATCATTTGTGGTTGAAAAAGTTGAAGGCATTGTATTAAGAACAATTAAGTATTCTGATAATTCTTTTATTATACAACTTTTTACACGTGAACGTGGAAGAATTTCGTGTATTGCAAAAGGGTTACGTAGTAAAAGCTCGAAATTTTCACCATCATTTTTTCACCCTTTCTTTGTTATAAATGCAGAAATTTTTTACAATCAAAAAAAGGAAATACACCCCATTAAAGAAGTTAATTTAAAAAATTCTTTAAATAAGCTAAGAGAAGATCATACAAAACTTGCAATAGCAATGTTTCTTGCAGAGATATTAAACAAAGCAGTACGTTATCAGAATACCGACGAACAACTGTATGATTTTTTAGAAAATATGATATACAAATTGGATAATGAAACAAATACTTCAGCAAATTTCCATATTCATTTTCTATTGGGATTATCGCATTTCTTAGGTTTTTATCCGGTAAACAATTATAGTATTACCTATAAATATTTTGATTTACTTAATGCAAATTTTGTAGAGTTTCAATCAGGTTCACAAACTATAAATTCTGAATTTTCAGAAATATTATTTCAATTTATGACTATTGAAAATGAAGAATACTGGAAAATCTCATTGAACAGTACACAACGAAGAAAATTTATAGGAGCTTTGTTAAATTACTATACATTGCACACCGGGACTAATATGGATGTCAAATCGCTTGAGGTATTGACAGAAGTATTTAGTTAAAATTACTTCCTAATACTTTGAAACTTTAACAAAATAATGTTAGAATTTAACCCCATTACGATGAGTATTCCAACTGCCTCCTGGGCTTTGACCTCCATAACTTAAGTGAAGAGTAATAGAAGAATCTCCTAAAGTAAAACTACCTGAAAAATAATCCCAGCTTTTACCATAACCAACTAAGCTATAATCAGAATTAAGTACTTTTCCAAGAGGCCAAAGATCATGGTTATCAATTAAAAAATGTATCAATTGTGGAGAAACTGAATCTTTAATAACATGAATTGTATCAAATCCATTATAATAGGATGATCCTGACATATTATATGAATCAGAGTTATATGAACAACTATAATATCCTACAACTTTATCACGATAATCAGTTTGAATAATAATCTCATTATCTTCTAAATTATCTTCTATATTATCATCTATATTTTTATCTTTTTTGCATCCTAAAAATACAACCAATATTAAAATAAAATATAAAAATCTAATTTTCATTTTTATAACTAATTATAAGTAAAGTTAAACAAATTTATAAAAAGTATAGCAAATGCAAAATAAATTTATTCATCCTCATAAAAAACTATGGCGAAAGTTAATTGGGAACAAAGAATAGAGAACACTACTTTTTAAAAATAAAAGACAAATATGTATTTACTCTATTATTAATATCCTCACTAACTTTTGAGAAATAAATAAACAAACTAAAAACAATAAAAATAATTCCACTTCTGATAATAATATCAACAATAAAAGATTTCATTTCTGGCATGTAATATCCCGGAACATATGCTATTGCAGCAAATAAAAGTATTAAAAGATATTTATAATTAAATGGCTGAAATTCATACTTATTCCATAAAAATATCCATCTCATTAAATTAAAGATAAACAACGAAATAGCATTGGCAATTCCGGCACCTGTTATACCATAAATAGGAATAAATATGTAATTTGTTACAATAACAATTAACACAAATATAGCCATAAACAAGCTCTGAGCTTTATAGTATTTAGATGTAGAAATTATCATAGTATTAACACCTGTTGACATATCTATAAAACTACCTATACAAACCCATAAAATAACAAATTTTCCGACTATATATTTATCATCTAGAATGCGAAAGATGTTATCGATATTTGCCCATATACCAATTAAAAGTAATGCAGAAAAAATCATTTGATTTAAACAACTTTTATAATAAACATCTTTAACTGTATTTAAATCGTTAGTTTTCCATGCTTCTGCTACAACTGTTGACGATATTTTGGCAAGAGATCTTGATGGCATAGTAATTACTACACCAAAAAAGAATGCAATCGAATATATTCCAACTTCAGATAATCCAACCATTCTTTCAATCATTATTCTATCAACACTAAGAATTACAGAACTTGAAAACATAGCTATTATTCCAAATAAACTTACACTTATCATACTCCTTTTTAATTCCGGAGTTACAAATCCTTTGACTCTTTTAAAGCTCAGTTGTCTGTCGTTAAGAACTAATATAACTAATATCAATGTTGGCAAAGACAATGCAATAACATAAGCCAGAACAAAATCCTTAAAATTCAAAAAATGTAAAACATATAATAATATTGCAAAAACTATCAACAATCGCTGTAAAAACTCTTTTAAAAAAGTTCCTCTTACACTCTTAAATAAAACTCTTGAATATGAATCAAATGAACTAAAAATTAGTGTAAAAAAAGTAAGTGGTATAACAAAATATACATATTGCGAGAACAAGCTTGTAGTCTCAGCCAAATTTTCCACCATAAATGGTTTAAGAATAAGAAATAATATTGTAGATAATATCATTCCTACAGATAATGTTGAAATTAATATAAACAAAAAACCATTATGCTTATTTGATTCATTTCTAAAATATGGAAATAGTCTAAGTGTCACGTAATCAAAACCAAGACTGGCAAACTGAGCAAATAACAATGAATAAGCAACAAGTAAACTTAACAAACCAACTTCTTCTGTAGTAAAATACTCTGCAAGCAAAAAAAGATTTGTAACAATACCCAATACAGCACCTAAATATGTAAAAGCTGTACCCTTTATAGTTTGTGCTCTAATTACTCCCAAAACAATAATTTTTTAAACAAAAATATTTATAAATAATGTAGGTTAACGAATTAATTATGGAAAAATTATTGCTATTAATTTCTCGACATTGCAGTTTACATTAAAAAGATTGTTCAATATCCCTTTACGATGCCCTATTTCGTCAATATCAAAAGAAATGTTAAATAAATTATTTAACTGATTTTTGAACTCTGATGAATTTGACGCAATATGACACAAACCTTCTAAACCTGTATTTTCTACCATTAGCTTATTTACCAGACAATGTCTGCCTTTATAAAGTGCAGAAAGTAGTTTCAATTTTATTCCTGAACCATGATATGTAGTTAAAATATTTACATGTGCATTAGTTAGTAAATCATTCATTTTAGATTCATCCGGGTTAGAAACTAACTTAATATGCTTTTTATCGTTTATTGACGAAAATATTTTCTTATCAGGGTTCTTTCCAGCAATAATAAAAGGAATATTTACCGAATCAAAAACTTCATTAATTAAAAACAATGCACTTTTTATATTATCGGAAACAGAAAGATCGCCATGAAAAAGAGCATATTCACCTTTGCCATCAATAATCTGTACATTTTCATGTGGATGAAAAGCAGGAATTAAAACAGAATGACCATACTTATAGCTAAAATACTCTTTATCGGAAGGAGAAATAGCTGCAATGTGATTTGCAGACCGTAAAATTATTTCGTAATTCTTTAATTTTTTAGCCTCAAAATTAAAAAACATTTTCTTAAAGATATTTGATTCTGCATTTGCAAGACTTTTGTAATACTCATGCTCAATATTATGAGTTCTTACAATTATATTTCTGTTCCGAGAAATCAAATCAGGAAGAAAAAATGTTGAATGCAATCCTTCAAACAGAATTGGAAAATTATCAATAAGTAATCTAGTTTTTAACTCAGAAGCATTTCTTGTAGATACAATATATGGTAAAGCTTTTAATGTATAATGCCAGTCTTTTGGACGTTCATAATAATTTACCTCAAAACAAATATCATTAAGAATTTCAGAATGCTCTCTACCATATTCAAAACAATGAAGAATAACTTCAACACCCTGATCATATAATGCTTTAATTTTATAATATACATCAATCACTCCTCCGTAATCTGGCGGATAAGGTATATTAAATGACACTATATGAAGTCGTTTTGCCAACTATTAAAAATAAATATAAATTTTCAAAATCAAAAGTACAAAATTTGAGCATATTTATTGATGAACTAAAATATAAACACCACAATTAATATAAATCGAAAATAATTATTGAGTTATTGATATTTTTATTTAATTTGTACAACAATCTTAAAAGTAAACAACTTATGAAAAATAAAACGATAATTTCTATTATCTTAATTTTCATTCTGAATATTCAAATATCCGGAGTAATTGCTCAGGATAAATTTACTGTAATTAAAGTTACTGGGAATATTGTTATTCAAAGTACGGGTTCGGCATTGGGCATTGGAACAGCATTCGGACAAAATGAAGATTTGCTATTTAAAAGTACCGATTCACGTGCTGCAGTTATTAACCCTAAGCGCGGAAGGTTTTTATTAACTTCTAACAATGTGTCAGAATTTAAAAACTCTAAATCAAATTTCCTACCTGCAACAGGAAACATTAGTGCAAGGGCCGGCTCGTTTATCCTTAATATTAATGATTTAAAAAATTATTTTGAAGGAAATTATGTAATCTTTGATAAAATAAAAATCAAGATTAACCCAGCTGCTTTTCCAATGAATGATAAAAAATATTTTTATATAAGATACAACTATAAAAATGAAACAATAAATAAAAAATTAGGATTCAATGTTGACACATTAATTATTAATAAAGATGAATTACTTACAATTGACGGAAAACAGATTCCAAATCCAGAAATAACCGAAATGAAATTAATGTACATGGAAGAAGGAGAAAAGTATGTGTCGACTCCTATTTGCATTTTTACTCCTATATTTCCAGATTTTGAAATACTAAAAACAGAAGTGAAAATAATTTTAGAACAAATGAAAGATAAGCCTTATAAGGATAAAGTAAATGAAGTTTCGGCATACATTAATGATTTTTATGGAAAACCGGAAGAAAACAATTTAAAAAACTGGTTAAAAGAAAATTTTAACATAACACAATAAAAATTACTTCAAACATTAGTATGAAAGTAACTATACTATTACTCCTTTTAGTTTTTGTTTTTAATTGCTTTTCACAAAACCTTAAATACGAAATAAAATACTACTCTGCCAAAGATTACGGAAAAGGGCTTGAAGCTACTAACAGAGCTTGCGTTCAGGATAAAAATGGAGTGTTATATTTTGGAAATGCCGGCAGAATAATACAGTATGATGGCTCAAACTGGAGCTACATTCCCGTAAAACAAGAAAGTGTATGGATATTCTCTTTAGCAGTAAGTAATGAGAATAAAATATATGTAGGTGCTCAAAATGAATTTGGTTATTTAACTCCAGAATTAACCGGCAAATTAAAATATGTTTCTTTATCAGACAGTTTAAAAGAATCAGACAGGGTATTCTCGAAAATTATCAGAATTCATATTTTAAAAAACAAGGTCGTATTTCAATCAGAAGAAGCACTATTTATTTATGATAAAGGGAAACTAACTACTATTTTTCCTGAAACTTCATTTCACTTGTCATTTCTCGTAAATAATGAATTATTGATTAGGCAAAGAGATATTGGGTTAATGAAATTAGAAAACAATAATTTATTATTATTAAAAGGAAGTGAATTTTTAAAGAATTTTGGAGTTTTCTCTATTATTGAAAATAATGACTGCAATAAATTAACAATAATCACACGTGAAGACGGATTCTGGTCATACGATATAAAATCTAGTGAGAAAGAAAGAATAATATCAATTGATAGCACATTGTTAATATCATCAGAAATTTATGGTGCAATAAAACTTAGTGATGGAAATATTGCTTTAAACACATTATCTAATGGCATTTTAATTACAAATAATAATTTAAATATAATATCTGTTATAAATAAAAATAACGGACTAAAAGTAAATGGAGTACAATCGATATTACAGGATTACCAAGGTAATATCTGGGCACCTCTTGACAATGGGATATCACAAATACAATACTCATCTCCTGTTTCAATTTTCAATAACAAATCCGGCATTACCGGAATAATTACAGATATTGTAAGATTTAACAATGTTCTTTATACAGGAACTTCAGATGGACTTTTCTCAGAACAATCTGCTGATTACGCTACTTCATTTAATCTTTTTAAAAATTTTAATACAGCAGTAAAAAAGCTTTGTGTAATAGAAAATAATTTATTGATCGGAACTCAGAGTGGCTTATTCAAAATAAATAATAATAACATTTCAAAATTATTCGACTTAGATGTAAACACTATTTATTATTCAGAAAAATTAAAATTACTTTTTGTTGCAAGCAAAAATAAATTGATAATTTACAAATATTCGGGTACATTTAATAAATTGGTTGAATTACCTGAAATATCAGAAGAAATCACAAGATTTGAAGAAAAAAGGGAAGAAAATGGAATTACATTGTGGATGGGAACTTCACTTCAAGGAGCTATAAAATTACAAATCAATACTGACCTAAAATATCATATAGACAAATATAATTCAAATGACGGACTAATTGAAAACACATGGACTATTCCTTATAAAATAAATAATAAAGTAGTTTTCTCACAAAAATCGGGACTATTGCAATTTGTTGACGAAAACACTATTAAAAATCAATTACCGGATTCTTTAAAAGATAAACCAGAATTTTATAGAGGATACTTTGATTTTTTTAATATTGACAAAGAAGTAAAACATCCAAATTTGCCATTTTATGTAGTAAATGACAGTAAAAAATATCTTTATGTTAATCTTGATGGTGAATTAGGATTTTTCAACAAATCAAACAATTTTGAATGGATAACAGTTCCATTCTGTATTACAGATATTGGAAAAACAAATATCTTTTTTCACGAAAAAGACAGTATATGCTGGATTGGAGGTGATGATGGCTTAATAATGTTTAATGAAAATTACAAAAAGAATTATTACACTGATTTTAAAGTTATCTTAACATATATCACATGTGGTAGTAATGACTCTGTTTTATTAGACGGATTTAACAAAGTTGAAAACAATAATCAGTTTATTTTAAATTACAATTTAAATAATCTAGAATTCAGTTTTTCTTCACCATTTTATGAGGGGCAGGATAAAATGCTCTATTCATATGTCCTAATAGGTCAGGATACAGCATATAGTCAATGGAATTATTCGAATCATATTGCTTTTAATAATCTTTTGGAAGGTAATTATGTATTTAAAGTAAAAGCAAAAAATGTATATGGTAAAATCAGTTCAGAGTCTACATTTAGCTTTACTATTAAGCCACCATGGTACCGCACAGTTTGGTCATATTTATTGTACATTTTCTTGTTCATTGTTTTTATTTATATTGGAATAAGAATAAACTCGCGTCGCTTAATTGAAAAAAATAAAAAACTTGAAGCAATAATACTTGACAGAACTCAAGAAATAAAACAAAAAAACATAGTATTGATTCATCAGAAAGAAGAAATTCTTGATTCAATTAATTATGCGCTTCGTATTCAAAAAGCAGTACTTCCAGATGATGAATTGACAAAAGAATGGCTAGGCGAACACTTTATTTTATTCAGACCTAAAGACATTGTTAGCGGTGATTTTTATTGGACTACAAAACTAAAAAACAATGTATTCTTTTGTGTTGCTGATTGTACAGGTCATGGCGTTCCTGGTGCTTTTATGTCTATGCTGTGCATTTCATTCTTAAATGAAGTAGTTCTTAAAGAAGAAATAACTCAATCAGAAGAAATCCTAAATAAGTTAAGACTTTTAATAATGAGTTCACTTAAACAAAAAGGACTTTCCGGTGAACAAAAGGATGGAATGGATATAACACTTTGCATTATTAATAAAGAAACATTAGAACTTCAATATTCCGGAGCAAACAATCCACTTTATATAGTAAGGGCAAAAGATAAAGAACCAATACAATGTGATAAACAGCAGGATTTAGAAAATCTTAACTTATATGAAATTAAAGCAGATTCGATGCCTATAGCTATTCATGTAAATATGGAGTCATTTAAAAAACATAAAATACAATTAATAAAAGACGACAGAATATTTCTTTTTTCAGACGGATTTGCTGATCAGTTTGGCGGACCAAAAGGAAAGAAATTTATGTATAAATCTTTTAAAAATGTATTAATTGAAACATGCAAATATGATATTGAAGAACAAAAAAATAGAATTGAAGAAACAATTAATAATTGGATTGATTTTCAAAATCCTGAAAACGGAAAACCACATGAGCAAATTGACGATATTTGTGTTATGGGAGTGAAAATTTAAAAAATTTGTCAGTAATTAGTAAAACAGTGAGCAGTTCCCATTCCCATATATTAATTTATAACTTACACTATTTATAACAAGCGATAACTGACATATAAACAATCAATGAAGACAAAAACAATCTTAAGTTTTATCTTATTCTTCTCATTCATTAATTGCTTCTCTCAATCATGGCAAGCATCATACGAGAAATTCGCACAAGCATATCAGGAACAAAAATTTGAAGAAGCTATAAAAGCAGGAAATCAAACATTAACTGAAATTGGTGTAAAAGATAGTAATTATGTTAGTGTATTAAGATATATGGCATTTGCATATTATAGTATTCAGGATTACAATAAAGCAGTAGAAGCATATAAAGAAACCCAAACATTGTGCAAATTAATTTACGGTATAAACAATTATAATTATATTTTGGTTACATATAATCTGGCAATTAATTACACATATATAGGAAAATATTCAATGGCTTATCCTTTAATGGAAGAAGTTATAAATTATATCATAAAAGACCAGACAAAAAACTCTATGGATTATATAAATACAGCTAATCAGCAAGCTAATATCTATAATATTGCAGGGAGTTATGACAAAGCACAACAAATTTATGAAGATGTTTATGAAGTTGTAAAAAACAACTATGCCGAGACTGATTCAATGTATATGGCAACTGTAAATACTATTGCTCCATTTTATTTTGCACATGGCATGTATGAAAAAGCAGAACCATTCTATACTCATGCAATTGAATTAATGGAAAAAGCTTATGGCAAATTATCACAAAACTATATTGTAACACTTAACAGTCTTGGTGAATTTTATTTAAAAGCAGGCATGTTTGAAAAATCAGAAAAGGTATATTTTGAATTTGTTCAACTATGTGAAAAATTCTATGGTAAGAATACTGCTGATTATGCCACTTCGCTAAATAATCTCGCAGTAGTTTATGAAAAACAAGGCAAAAATAATCAAGCTGAAGATTTATATAAACAATGTTTAAAAGTAAAAGAAAAAGTATATAAAAAAGAAAGCAATTTTTATGCTTTAACACTTTCAAACTTTGCTGTATTATATGATAATATGGGAAAATATACAGAATCAGAAAGTCTGTTAACAGAGGCACTTGACATTTATAAAAAAATATATGGTGAATCAAATCCCAATTATGCAATTGCCCTAAATAATATGGTTTCCATTTATTCGTCAAATGGAAAGTATAAGGAAGCAATTAACTTATCTAAAAAGGCATTGGAGATTCAGAAATCTATTTACGGCGAAAAATATGATGCTTACATTACTTCATTAAATAATCTTGGACTGCTTTATGAGCAAAAAGGAGAATTAGATTCTGCAGAAATACATTTAGAAAAGACTGTAACATTAAGAAAGGAAACTCAAGGGGAAAATCATGCCGATTATGCAGTTGCTATATACAATCTGGCAAATATAAAAATTGCAAAAGGTGAATATCAAGTTGCACAAATATTATTAAAAAAAGCTTTAGAGATTCAGAAAAATGCAGTTGGTGAGAATCATGCTTCATATGCAAATACACTTAATAGCATTGCAGGTTTATATAGCACTATTGGCAATTTCCAACTTGCAGAAGAAAACTATAACAAATGTAAAAACATTTTCGAAAAAATATACGGTGACATGCATCCTGAATATGCAACATTTTTAAATAATTTAGGATTATTCTATTTTCAATCCGGCAACTATGATAAATCAGAAGAAGTATTAAAAAAGTCATTGAATATTGAGTATAATGCATTTGGTAAAGATCATCCGGACAATGTAAATATGCTTAGTAATCTTGCTAATACTATGATGAAGAAAGGTAATAATAAATTAGCAGAAGAATACCTTTTAGAAGCTGTAAGAATTACAAAAGAAAAATTAGGAACAGAACATCCTAATTATGTAACTGCAATATTAAGTCTTGGTGTATTTTATTACGAAACCGGAAGTTATGACAAAACAGAAAAATATTACCTTGAAGCTCTTGAAAAATACAAGAAACTATATGGCGAAAAAAACACAAACTACTCAACAGCTTTAAATAATCTGGGGACATTATATTTAGCAAAAGCGATTAATACTGAAAACGAAAAGGAAGCCAGTGAACTTACAACTAAAGCAGCAGATTATTTTTCAAAATCAGTAATAATTGATAGTTTAACATTAGGTACGGATAATCCGGATTATGCTCTTCACTTAAATAATTTAGCTGAATTATACAGGAATACTGGAAAATACGATAAAGCCGAACCATTATATTTAAAGTCAATAGAAATCGAGAAAAATATTTTCGGTGAAAATTATCCAAACCTTGCTGTATCATATCACAATTTAGCTTTGCTTTACAATGGCGCACAAAAGCTTGATAAAGCTGAAGAATATTGTTTAAAATCCTTAAAACTAAAACAATCGGCATTCGGAGAAAATAATCCTGTATGCTCTGAAACAATGTCTAGTCTGGCATATATTTATGAATGTTCAGGTAACTATAAAGATGCCGAATCATATTATAAAAAATCGTTAGAATTAAATTATGAGCTGATTAAAAATAACTTCTCTTATTTGTCAGAAGAAGAAAAATCAAATTATTTAAAATCAGTTTCAAATTATAAAGATATGTTCACTGCATTTGCAACAAAAAACAAAATATTTAACCTGTCAATTACAGGAATTTTATATAACAATGAACTAATAAGTAAAGGGATTCTGCTAAAATCTTCAACAAAAATTAAAAACGTTGTTCTTAGCAGTAATGACAACGATTTAATAACAAAGTACAATAATTGGATTGGAATAAAACAACAACTCGCTAAACTATACTCTTTACCAAAAGCCAGTCAGTTTGAGAACACTGACTCACTTGAAGAACAATCAAATATTCTCGAGAAAGAACTTGTTGTAAAATCAAACGAATTAAAACAAAGCAATGATCTTTTTAAACAGGATTGGGTAAATATAAAAAAACGATTAAACAGAAACGAAGCTGCAATTGAATTTGTCCATTACAAAAAACTTGAAAATAATAATTCATATAGCGATAATTATTGTGCCTTAATGATACTATCAATAAGTCAGTCACCGATAGTTATTCCCCTATTTGAAGCTAAAGAATTGGAAAATATTTTAGGTGAATTTGGTGGAAATAATTTCGATTATATTTCAAAAATTTATGGTACCACTAAAAATGGGAATAGAAATCTTTACAACATAATTTGGAAACCGATTGACTCATTACTTTCTGGTATAAACACAGTTTATTACTCACCAACAGGATTATTACATAAGATTTCTTTCTCCTCAATAATAACGTCAGAAAATAAGTTCTTATCTGAAAAATATGCTTTAAATTCAATTGCTTCAACAAATATTATAACAGAACAATCTGAGAATAATTTAAACTCTAATAACCTTAATTTATGTGTTTTTGGAGGTGCACAGTACAGCTCAGAAAATGGGGAACAGGAAATATGGAAATATCTCGAAGGCACTAAACAGGAAGCAAATAAAATAAATAAAATTTTTAGCGATAATAAAGTGAGTACAAAAGAATATTCAGGGTTACTTGCAAGCGAAGAAAATTTCAAGTCATTAGACGGGAGCAATTCCCCAACTATTTTGCACATTGCTACTCATGGCTTCTTTTATCCCGACCCAAAAGAAATAAATGCTAAAAAAGAAGAAAAATCAGAAGTTGGCGATATTGCTTTCAGAGGTGGAGGTAACGGAATTGAAAACTTTGTTAAAAACACAAACCCATTAATGCGCTCCGGGCTAGCTCTTGCAAGAGCAAACGATGTGTGGACAAAATCAATTATTGAAGGTGAGGATGGAGTTCTTACTGCTTATGAAGTTTCCAATTTGAATCTGAAAAACACTAAGCTTTTAGTTATGTCAGCATGTGAAACCGGACTTGGTGACATTAAAGGTAGCGAAGGAGTTTATGGTCTACAAAGAGCATTTAAAATTGCAGGTGTAAAATATATTATAATGAGCTTATGGCAGGTTCCCGATAAAGAAACAGAAGAATTTATGACTACCTTTTACACTAAACTATTAAAGATAAAAGATATTCGCAAATCTTTTAATGAAACTCAAAAAGAAATGCAACAAAAATATGATCCATATTACTGGGGAGCCTTTGTGTTAATAGAGTAAACCCATCCTGAGCCTGACGAAGGAGGGGTGCATTTGTGTTAATTGAATAATATTCTTAACACTACGAAAAATATAACAAATCTGTATTTTACAAATTATAGAAAATATTAAATTGGATGCAACTTATTTTATTGTAAATTTGTCTAAACAGAAAATATAATAGATTTTATTATTTATACACGTTATTATGAAACTTTTATTTTTTATTTTGTTAAGTATTCTCTTACCAATACTAACTATTGCTCAGATTAACTTTCAAGATATTATACCAGATAAAACTGTTAATCGTTCAAGCCAACCAGATACTTTTAAAATTGACTTAAATGGAGATTTGACTTATGATATAGGTTTTTTTGATATAGTAACATCTACATCTCCTCCGCCATCATATAAAATTGGCGTTATAAGTTATAGCAATGACATTTCTTTTTCAATGATTGGTGGCTTTGGAAAAGTATATAATCTTTATGATACCATTAGTAACAATTCAACTTGGAATAGTGGTAGCATTAGTCTAGTTCAATATTATATTTCGTATTCAGGAAACTGGGCAAATGGGAAAGATGATAAATTTTTAGGCGTAAGGAACATTATTGGGTCAGACACTTTATATGGATATATTCGACTATCTATTCCAGTTGACTTATCTTTTATTACTGTCCATGATTATGCATTTGAGACTGTAGCCAATTCAAATATTTTTGCAGGACAAGGTATTAATCATGCTGTAAAAAACATTTCTGTTGCTGATATTGGAAATGAAATGACTGGTGATGATTTATCAATAACATTAGAAAAAGCAATAGATGAATCTTTTGTTTCATCTTACCGGATTATTGTAGTTCCTTCTATCTTTGCAAATACATTTAATCTTGACTCTGCTATTATAGTTCAGCCATCATCTTACAAATCTATTATCCCTGGAGGAACAGACACAACATTTATTTTCGGAACCATAACAAGGGACACTAAAGGAGATTTCATTTCAGACCTTAAACCTTATAAAGTATTTGTATTATCTGTTCCAGATGGAATTTTCACTACAAGTTATGCATTATCATCACCTTCTTCAGCAATTGAACTACGCTCTGTAACTCAAACTGCAACTAATATTGTAGTTGAGGACATAGGAAATAATAATAATAGTAATGATATTAATATTTGTTTTTCTCGAGTAAGTTGTGAAACATGTATAAAAAATTACAGACTTTTTATTGTAAACGATTCATTAGTTGATTCATTCTCAATAGAAAATGCAATGATGGTATCTACTACTTCATATTATGATTTTAATTATACTCAATTAAATCCATGTTTAAACTTACCTTCTCTTTTATATGACGTACAAGGAGCTCCAGTTCAAAATAATGAGTTATATCGTTTTTTCATTATGACAGTTCCTGATTCAATTAATACAGATTATCCATCTATTTCTTTGCCTTCAAATTTATTTATGCTTCAATCTCCTAATATATTTACTACTGGCACAACAACAGATTGCAATTATACAGATATTATCCCAGACACAACTATTGGAAGTGGCTATGGTCCATCTATTTATTATTATATAGATTTAAATCATGACGGTATAAATGACTTTTATTTTGAAACATTTTATGGTGGTGGTCTTGGTGGAAATTATTCCCATTTATATATTGTTTCTTTAAATGGAAATCAATTTTTGACTAATAATTCATCTAACCTAAACCTTCCAGTTCTTTATCAAAAGGAGCTACTCTTTAATGAACAAAATTGGAATAGTGGAACTGGCTACCTTAGCGGTCATTTCTGGAGCATTTCTTCTTATTATATGAGCTATGGAAATTGGGCTAACATAAATGATGGTTTTATTGGAGTCAGAATTTTTAAAAACAATGACACTCTTTACGGATGGATAAACATTGGAGTTTCTGGAACAAATGTAATTACTATTAAATCATTCGCATTGAACATTACAAATAATTCCATTGAAAAAATAAATCAATTACCAGTAATGTTTTCGTTTTTTCCTAATCCTGTAAATGATTATATAGAAATAGATTGCGAAGGTTTTGATTTAAAAAAAACAAATTGTTCGTTTTATAGCATGAATGGGAAATTGCTATTTGTTAAAAAAATAATTCAAAATAAATCCAAAATAAATACAAAACTACTAACAGATGGCACTTTTCTTATTAAAATTGATGATGGTAAAAATATTATCACAAAAAAACTCATTAAGAAAAACTTGTAAGATTTAGACACAAAAAATTCAATTATAAGAAAGCAATTTCTCGAATTAGATTTGCTTATGATGTTTTTTATTCACTAAACAATCTTTTATAACCTTACTAATTAATAATTATAGATTTTTATTATTAAAAATCGTGGCTTTTCTATTAAAATAATTAAGTTTGTAATACTTAAAAAATCATATCATGAAAAAGAACTTGCTTTTAATTAGTTTGTCTTTGCTTATTCTAGTTTCTTGTAATAACAGTACTACCGAAACTACTGCAACAAGTGATAATCCTTTACTAAATAAATTTGAAACCCCTTTTGAAGTACCGCCTTTTGATAAAATAAAACCTGAACATTTCTTGCCTGCATTTGAAGAAGGCATGAAACAACAAAACGAAGAAATTGCAGCAATAGTAGATAACACAGAAGCTCCTACTTTTGCAAACACTATTGAAGCATATATGAATAGTGGTGAATTACTTGGTAAAGTAGGAAGTGTTTTTTCAAACTTAAACTCGGCAAATACAAATGCAGAAATTCAAAAAATTAATGAGGAAATCAGTCCAAAATTATCTTCTCACAGAGATGAATTAACTTTAAATCCAAAATTATTTGAAAAAATAAAATCTGTATATCAACAGAAAGAGAAGTTTAATCTTAATGAGGAGCAACTCTATCTATTAGAAAATATTTATAAGAGTTTTGTAAGAAACGGTGCACTATTACCAAAAGATAAACAAGAAGAACTTAAAAAAATTAACAGTGAATTATCTTCACAAGTTGTTAGTTTTGATCAGAATTTATTAGCAGAAACAAATGATTTCAAATTAATAGTTGACAAAAAAGAAGATCTTGCTGGTTTACCGGAATCAGTAATAGCTGCAGCTTCAGAAACAGCACAAAAAGACAGCATGCCAGATAAATGGGTTTTTACTACTTCAAAATCTAGCATGATTCCTTTTTTACAATATTCAGAGAACAGAACCCTACGTGAAAAACTATATAAAGCATATATAAACAGAGGAAACAACAATAATACAAATGACAATAAAGCAATTCTAGCGAAAATTGTTACATTAAGATCACAAAAAGCAAAATTATTAGGTTATGCAGACTATGCTTCTTACAAATTAGAAAGTAGAATGTCAAAAACTCCAGAAAAAGTTTTTGAATTACTTGACCGTTTATGGGTACCTGCAATTAAAGTTGCAAAAAATGAAGCCAAAGAATTACAATCTATTATTAATAAAGAAGGTGGAAAATTTAAACTTGAAGCATGGGATTGGGGATATTATGCTGAAAAACTTCATAAAGAAAAATACGATATTGATGAAAATGCAGTACGACCATTTTTTAAACTTGAGAATGTTAGAGATGGCGCATTTACAGTAGCTAACAAATTGTACGGTTTAACTTTCGAACCGATTAAAGATATACCACTGCCTCATGCCGATGCAACTGCTTTTGAAGTTAAAGAAGCTGACGGTTCACATCTCGGAGTACTTTATATGGATTTTTACCCAAGAGAAAGCAAAGAAGGTGGTGCATGGTGCGATGGCTATCGATCATATCATGTAAAAGACGGAAAACCTGTTACTCCTGTAATTACAGTTGTTTGTAATTTCACAAAACCTACAAAAGACTCTCCATCATTATTAAGTATGGACGAAACTGAAACTTTATTCCACGAATTTGGACATGCTGTTGAGGGTTTACTAAGTAAAAACACATATTCAACAAATTATGTTGCACAGGATTTTGTTGAACTTCCAAGCCAGTTAATGGAGCACTGGGCATTTAACAAAGATGTTTTAACATTATACGCTAAACATTATAAGACCGGCGAAATTATTCCTGATGAACTAATTGAAAAACTTAATAAAGGTGGTTTATTTAATCAGGGATTTGTTACAACAGAATACCTGGCTGCGTCATTCCTTGATATGGCTTATCATACACAAAAAGACATTAAAGAAATTGACATTGCTAAATTCGAAAAAGAATATTTCCAGAAGCTGGGACTTATTCCAGAAATTGACTCACGTTATAGAAGTACATATTTTGGACACATAACCGGTGGTTATGATGCAGGTTATTACGGATACATCTGGTCTGCAGTTCTTGACAATGACGCATTTGAAGCATTTAAAGAAAAAGGCATTTTCGATAAAGAAACTGCAACTGCTTTCCGAAAAAATGTATTGGAAAAAGACGGCACCGAAGATCCTACTAAAATGTATGTTAATTTCCGTGGTCGTGAGGCTAAAATTGAGCCTTTACTTAAAAGCAGAGGGCTATTATAATTATACTGTAAATTTTTAATATTTAACAATAAAGCAACTTTTTTATTGTAATATAAGTCTGAACTACATAGTGAGAAAATCTGGGATTCTTATATTATTTATTTTAACGGTTTTATTTTCGTGCAGAAAAGAAGACATTCATCCTCAATGGGATGTAAATTTACTAAGTCCTATTGCAAAAACTAAGCTGACATTAAATCAGATTGTTGCCGATAGTCTTATACAAGTAAATTCTGACAGTAGTATTTCTCTTATTTATCAAACTCCTCTGGCAGATATCAGACTTGATACTATAGCTGAATTACCCGATACTTCAATTACTTATTCGGCAAAACTTAGTACGATAAATATCAGTCCGATAAATATCGTTCATAGTGTATCTCTTGGCTCAATTGCAGAGCAAGACAAAATAACAAATGGACCAACTGGTGGTTTATACGAAACAATAATGACAGCACATAACACCGGAACTCAAACTACAATTTCTGCTATTGCTCCAATGTCATTTGACAGTATTGTTGTTGATGCTGGAAGTTATTTTCAGACTATTTCTGTAAACCAGGCATACATTGATATTAAGATAGAAAATCATCTTCCTATTACACTAACTAATATTATTTTTCGGTTAAAAAATAAAGTGAGTGGCATTGTACTATTAACTGACAGTTTTCTAGTTATACCTTCAGGTACATCACAAACAAAAACCGAGTTTCTAACAAATGTAATGATTGAAAACTTAATGTGGGGAGATGTTACTATCAGTTCTCCAGGCTCGGGTATTCCTGCAACAATTGACACAAGTCAATCTGCTACAACTTCGATAACCGTAAGAGACATTAAAATTGATTCTGCAATTGCCCGATTCCCATCTCAGGAAATAATAAATTACAACAATGATGCTGTTATTAATACTACTGACAATTTACAAATATCAGAAGCATGGGCAAAAACCGGACAGATTAGTGTAGATATTTTTAATACTATTGAGGAATCAATGCATTATCAATTTCAATTACCCGGAGCAAAATTAAATAATGTACCTCTTACATTATCAGGAATTATACCAGCAGCCATAGGAGGCAATGCGTCACACACTACTATCTCGCAGGATTTATCAGGATATAAAATCGATTTTAGTGGTAAAAATCAGGACACTATTAATAGCCTGAATTACATTTTAACAGGTAGTATAGATTCATCAGGAAACTTTGTAAGTCTTACAATGAATGACAGTATTTATGTGAATTGTTCATTCTCTAACATTCTTCCCGATTACGCCCGTGGTTTCTTTGGAAACAGACATATTGAACAGGATTCTACAATTAATTTTTCTGTACTTAACGATTTACAAATTGACGAACTTAGTTTTGATAACATTAAGGTTAGCCTTACTGTTGAAAACCAGATTGGGACTAATGCACAAGCTAATATTACAGAATTAACAAGCATCAATACAAATAACAATTCAAACATATCTCTTTCAGGAACTGCACTCTCCTCTCCTTTTAATATTTCAAAACCAAACGATCCTCACTCAACTTTAGTGGACGTTGTTCCAACAATTAACACATTCAATTTAAACAATACCAATTCAAATATTAATCAATTAATAAATATTTTACCTAATAAATTCAGATATCGTGTTGCATTAGATATAAACCAAGGAATTACACCTCCTGCTCCTGGCTCGGGAACTGATTTTATTTATTACGGAGATAAAGTAAGCTCAAAACTAAATATAGAAGTCCCATTATCATTTATAGCAGGAAACTTAGTTCTTAGAGATACTGTTGCACCTGATTTTGCAAATACCGATATCAGCAATGTTAATGGCGGAAGTATAATACTGAACTCAACTAATATGTATCCGATTGATGCATCTACAAAAATTTATTTCCTAAATGAGTTAAATGTTATTTATGATTCTCTTTCAATTATACCAATATTTATTGATGCAGCTCAGGTAAATCTTATATCTCAACGTGTAACACAACCAAGAATTTCAAAAAATATTATTCCGCTAACAAAATCCAAACTTCAAAGTCTGTTTTTATCTAAAAAGCTAATTATTGAAGCAAAATTTAACACACAACCTGCACATACACATGTTAAGATATACAGCGACTATTATATTGATTTTAAACTTATAGGCGATTTTAGTTATAGAGTAGAAAAATGAAGCAGGTTTTAAACATTATTTTACTTTCTATTCTGTGTTTTAATTTAAAAGCACAGGTTGTTCCATTATTATCTCAAATAAAAAATAGCGAGGATTCTATCTTTACAGAAACAGGTGCAAATTTTTATTCATATCTGGGATCAAATTCTATTAATAATAAATTTGCGACAACACTTTTTAAAAGTGGTTTTATTGATGATGATTTAAAAAGTTCAAACCACCTAAAAGGAAAAAACATTTTAGGAACAGATCTTTTTTCAGAAATTTATATTGCAAATATGCCCGATTCAATGTGGGGGTTATCAAATTTCGGTTATAGAATCGGAATAGCACATAAACAATTCAGATCAGTTAATTTTAGTGATGATTTATATAACCTAATATTTTTCGGTAATAAACAATTTGCAGGAGAATCTGTTAATTTCAGCAATACAAAATTCAGATCGATTGATTACCAAAAGTTAGAACTCGGATTATTTAAAAATTACAGTGATAATGAAACCAGAGTAAACATCTATTTCGGACTGAATTTACTTAAGGGACAACAGATACAATCTTTGAATATATTTGAAGGATCATTCTACACTGCCGATGACGGAAGTTATTTAGACTTAAACACAAAATTATCATACCTAACATCAGATCAGTCCCACAAAAGAATTAGCGACTTTAATGGAATAGGATTTTCATGCGATGCTATTTTTACAGTTGAAGATATAGACTCTAAACTTAGCTTTACATTTGCAAGTCAGGATTTGGGATTTATTTCGTGGTCTAAAAAAAGCTACTACTCTAACCTAGATACAGCAATTCACTTTGATGGTATTGAAATAACAAATATTTTAAATGTTGCTCAGGAAAATATTCATGGAATGTCAAAAGACAGTTTAATGGATATTTTATATAACAACAATGACACAGTACCATTTAAAGTTACTATTCCTGAAAAACTCAGTTTGGAAATTAAAAAAGAATGGTCAGGTTTCTTAAACTCTGCTATAATTGGAATGAGTTATATATTTGACACCGGGCAACCTCTTCCACAATTTTATGCTGTTCAAACTGCTAAGGTTTCAAAATGGCTGAATATTGGATTAATTGAAAACTATGGAGGATTCGCAGGATTTAATGCAGGAATATTATTAAAAATAAAACCTAATAAAAAATTTGCAGCAACTTTATCATCTGGTGATCTAACAGGATTTATTTTTCCTCGTGAAGCATATGCAAGAAGCATAATGGTAGGGGTATCTTATAAGTTTTAATTTCATACTTTAATTTATTATAATTTGTTATGATAAATTATTTGACATAGAATAAAAATTAAAGTATTTTCGTAAAAAAATATACAATGAACTCGATTTACAATAATATATTAAAAAATAAAAACTTTTTCCTTATTGCAGGTCCATGCGTTGTTGAGAGCCATGAAATAACTTTTATGGTTGCTGAAAAAGTTAAAGCACTGTGTGAAAAATTTGAGATACCTTTTATTTTTAAAGCTTCATATAAAAAAGCAAACCGTTCAAGTATTAGTTCATTTTCAGGTATTGGAGATATTCAAGCATTAGAAATTATAAAAGAGATAAAAGAATCATTAAAAGTACCGGTAATTACCGATATTCACAGCACCGAAGATGCAGAACTTGCTTCAAAATATGTTGATATGCTTCAGATTCCTGCATTTTTATGTCGTCAAACCGATTTACTTTTAGCAGCTGGAAAAACAGGTTTACCAGTAAATATAAAAAAAGGACAATTTGTATCACCAGAAGCAATGAAGTTTGTAGCTGACAAAGTTAAAACTACCGGAAATTCAAACATTTTACTTACCGAACGAGGAACAACCTTTGGATACGGCGATTTAGTTGTTGATTACAGAAGTTTACCAATAATGCAGAAATTCGGATATCCTGTTGTTTTAGATTGTACTCATTCACTACAACAGCCTAATCAATCAACCGGAGTTACAGGTGGATTACCAGAACTTATTGAAACTATATCAAAAGCAGGTGTCGCAGTTGGCGTAGATGGTTTGTTTATTGAAACTCACCCCGACCCATCAAAAGCATTATCTGATGGCGCAAATATGTTAAAACTTGACTTATTAGAAGGCTTGCTTGAAAAGCTTGTTAAAATAAAGAAAGTAATAAACTAAAAATGCAGTCAGGTCATTCGACCTCACTGCATTTTATAAGATAGCAGACCTATAAGCCGGGTTCTGTTTCCCATAAGGGATTTCTATCATTTGTCTTGTTTCGCAATCACTCACGAAATCTAGCAACCTACCCTCCGGCATTGGACGAGCAATCCTATAGCGCCGGTTTACATGGTCTTGCAGCTCACAAGGTACACAGCTGTTATGTTACCACAACACTGGTAGGCTCTTACCCCACCTTTTCGCCCTTACCACAATAAATTGTGGCGGTTGTTTTCTGTTGCATTGCTATACCCTTGCAGGTATCTTCCAGTTAGGAAGTGTGACGCTCTGCACTGCCCGGACTTTCCTCCCCGCAAATAAATACGGAGCGATAGAACAGTCTGCATCTTGCAAAGATACACAATTTAAATTTTTATTAAAATACCTTAAAACCAATACAAAATATAGAAATAATTTATATATTTCGTAATAATTATCCATCTTTGCAGGATGTCAAACCCAATCTTAAGTAAATTAAAATATCTTTTGTGCTCTAAACATGAGAAAGGATTTGGAATTCATTCTCCTTTTCTGTTTGATTTAATTACTTTAATTTTTAATGACAAAAGCGACAAAATTGCATATCGTAAACTTGATTTAATAAGAAAAGAATTACTTGAATCAGATAAAGTTATAACTGTTACAGATTTCGGTGCAGGATCAAAAGTTTTTGAAACAAATAGCAGAAAAATTTCAGAAATAACAAAGTACTGTACAATAAAGAAAAAATATGGTAAATTGTTATACAGGCTGGCAGCATATTACAAACCAGAAACGATATTGGAACTTGGATCCTCGCTGGGCTTAAGTGCATCTTATCTTGCTTTAGGCAATCCTAATGCAAAGGTTGTTACAATTGAAGGGTGTAGTGAAACTGCAAAAATTGCACAGGATACATTTACATTGGCAAATGCAAATAATATTACAATTGTAAATGGCAAATTTGAAGAAGTATTGCCACTAACTTTTTTTGATTTACGCACCTTAGGTATTGTTTATTTTGACGGCAATCATACAAAAAAAGCTACATTAGATTATTTCGAAAAATGTATTCCATTTATTAATAATAATTCACTTTTTATTTTTGATGATATTCATTGGTCAGAAGAGATGGAAGAAGCATGGAATGAAATCAGAAAAAATAAGAATGTAACATTATCAGTTGATTTATTTCAACTTGGACTTGTATTCTTTCATAATGAATTAACAAAGCAAGATTTTACTATAAGATTTTAATCCAATTTCTTTACTTAAATATTGCTAACTTGCATTACACTTTTAAATAAGAAAAATGAGCGAAGAAATAATCACACTTAAAAAAATCTATAAATACTACCAAATTGGAACCGAGGTAGTAAAAGCTCTTCGTAATATTGATCTGACAATTCTCAGAAATGAATATGTTGCCATAATGGGGCCATCAGGTTCAGGAAAATCTACTTTAATGAATTTATTAGGCTGCCTGGATACTCCTTCCTCTGGGGAATATTTTCTTAACAAAAAAGATGTTAGCAGAATGAGTGACAATGAGCTTGCCGAAGTCAGAAATATTGAAATTGGTTTTGTTTTTCAAACATTTAACCTGATGCCAAGATATAATGCATTGGAAAATGTAATTCTGCCATTGGTTTATTCTGGAAAAAGCAAAGCAGAAAGAAATAACAGAGGCATAGATGTATTGAATAATGTGGGACTTTCTGACAGAATGAAACACAAACCTAATGAATTAAGCGGTGGTCAACGCCAGCGTGTAGCTATTGCTCGTGCTATGGTTAATAACCCTTCTATAATTTTGGCCGATGAACCAACAGGAAATTTAGATTCTAAAACCTCAGTTGAAATTATGCGTCTTATAGATGATATTCATAAAAAAGGCAATACAATTATTTTAGTAACCCATGAAGAAGATATTGCCAGATATGCTCATAGAATAATCAGATTAAAGGACGGCAGAATTGAATCTGATTTACAAAACACAGAACGAATTAATATGAGTCTTTTAAATGAAAATATACACTAAAACCGGAGATAAAGGAACAACTTCACTAATAGGTGGTAAAAGGGTTCAGAAATTTCACGAACGTATAGAAGCCTACGGAACAGTTGATGAATTAATTTCTCATGTAGGTTTGTTAAGAGATCAGATTTCTGATAATAACATAAAGGAAAATTTACTTTTTATTCAGGATAGGCTTATGACCTGTGCTACAATACTAGCAACAGATTGCGATGGGTGTAACTTAAAACTTCCGATATTAATTGAAGCAGATATAGAAAAATTAGAATCAGAAATTGATGAAATGGAGAAACAGCTTGAACCATTACATTCGTTTATTCTACCAGGTGGTCACCCTTTGGTTTCACAAGCTCACATTTGCAGAACAGTTTGCCGTCGTGCAGAAAGACATACTCTTGCTCTTAGCCAGAATCACAAAGTAGATGAATTAGTGATTAAATTCCTAAACCGTTTATCAGATTATTTATTTGTTTTTGCAAGATATATTTCAAAATTGCAAAATGCAAAAGAGATTCCATGGAATCCGAAATATTAATTCTTTAATTACTGATTTTCATGAAGATTTATCCGTCAATTCTACTTTTATCAACCACTATACTCTTAATTTTATATTCAATTTCTAATATTATTCTTTCATTAATTTCCTTAAATAGTCCTATGCCATCAAGTGAATTTGATGCTATGCATAATGTTGCAATGGGACTTTACAGTTTGCTAATTTTAGTTTTTAGTTTAAATATTGCAGCTACAAGTATTTTTATTCTTAAATTAAAAAAATGGGCCTATATTTTGAATTTTATTTTATTATTTTTCACTTTGTTATTATTAGGAATAAGCGATCTTAAAGAAATTTCAATACAAACTTCAATTAGTTCAGAAATTTCAATCACAAAAGAAGTTATTCCAATTTTTATTTTAATCCTCTTACTTATAAATTTCAAACATTTTTGGTTCAAGAAAAGAGCCATTCATTAATGAATGGCTCTTTAAAACAATTTTAAACAAAATTATTCTGTAATTATTATTTTTGCAGTATAAACTTCATCAGAGGTTTTAACTTTAACAAAGTACAACCCTTTACCATTTAGGTGTAACGAATGCTTAAACTCAATATTTGAAATCGACTCAATTATTTCATTCAAAACTATTTTACCCAAAATATCAGTAACTTCAATTGAAACTGTTCCATTATTATTCAAATTACAGGCTAACATAAAATCGCCTTTTGAAGGGTTTGGCCAAACATTTAGCACATTATCATAAAATTTGGAATATGTTACAAACTGTATCTCTTCTATCATTGTAGAAACAGTATTAGTCATAACAGGCTGATTAAAATCAAAATATATATAAGCTGTATTTTGAACTTCATCGCCAATACCAAGAGTGTTTTCAGGTTTTACTTTATATGAAACATAACCATTGCTGCCAGCTTGATTTATTCCACTATCAGGTAACTGTATATTATTAAAAACAAAATCAACTATACCGGCATCATGAAGATTAAAATTGCAAGGGTGGCTTGAAGATACCATCTCAAAACTTGAAACATCAAGATTATAACTTAAAGTATCAGTTATGTGAATATTGAAAGCTGTATCTGTTCCTGTATTCTGGAATCTGATTGTATAATTTAAATAATTACCTGCTGCAACCAAAGCTGGTGGAAAAACCCCACTAGGTGAAACTGCCTTATCATTTGGATCCCATGAACCAGAAACAACTCTGTTATCTGAAGAATAATTATTTGCAGGATTATCATCTCCAACAATAGGAAGTATAGTTGCATCAGAACTCACTATAGTACCTAGAGTTATAGTTGGCGGAATGTTAACATAAAAATAAATATAATGATAAACATTCGGCTCTATTCCGGTAATATTCCATGTATATAAATTACCAGAATTAGATGAATAAGCAGGAGAACAAGAAGTATAAACAGGAACATTACTCAAGTTTAAATTTATTGTAGCATTCATAGTATCGGTACCATCATTGTAATATGTTATATAATACACTGAAGCAAATCCGGGGCGCATTGCCGAGCTACTTAAGATTACTCGCAAATCGCCATGTGCAGAAACATATACACCGAAATCATTTAAAGCATCTGTTTGATATGCATTGTACATTGTTGCAGTATGTGATGCAGGACTCATTGTTGTATAAACCGAGTTGTTTACAGGTGTTATTACAAAATTACCGGTATCTACAAGAAATTCGTAGTACCCACTTGAGTTTGAAGTTGCATATAACGGACCCGGTGTTAACATTGCAACCATATTTTGCAAAGGATTTTCACCAGCATCTTTTATACCATCATTATCCAGATCTTCATAAAATGTACCCGAAATAGTATTACAATGCTGAACCAGATTAACATTAATATTATCTGTTGCTGTACACCCATAAGCATCTGATACAGTTAATGAATAATTAGAAGTAACTGTAGGACAAATAACCAATGAATCATTAGTAGATTGATTGCTCCATAAATATGACACAATAGTTGATCCACCAATTGGATGAACAGTAATAGTATCGCATATTCCGTTACATATCGAATAATCTGAACCAAGATTTGCAGAAGGAGCTAAATTATTTACAGTTGCAAATGCAACAGCAGTGCAACCATTAGATTCTGTTGCGGTAACAGTGTATGTACCCGCAAAGAGATTTGTAATAGTAGGCATATTCGCTGCGGTACTCCATGTATACATATAAGGAGCATTTCCTCCACTGGCATTTATACTAGCAGTACCATGACCCTGGCTACATGTATCGGGTACAGAACTTGCAGTTGCTACAAACAAAGGTGGTTGAGATACCACTGCAGTTGCAGCAGTTGTACAACCATTATTATCTGTTATAGTAACAGTATAAATTCCTGCACAGGCATTAATGGTTGAAGTTGTAATCATTCCATTTGACCAAAAATATGTAAATGGAGGATTTCCTCCCATAACATTAGCAGTAATAACACCATTACAATCACCAAAACAAATCACATTAGCTGTAGTTAGGGTTACTACTATTTGTATGGGCTCTGTTATTGTTACAGATGCAGTTGTAGTTGCAGCAAGATAATCAGTTACAGTAACAGTATATATACCGGCACAAAGATTAGTTGCAGTTTGTGTTGTATTGGCAGGCACATTACTCCAGTTATAAGTATAAGGTGCCGTACCTCCGGTTGCTGTAACAGTAGCAGACCCATTACATAAACCGTGACATAGAACATTAGTTTGCGAACTTATTGTTGCATTTAGCTGTGCAAATCCGTTTATTGTTATAGCCATAACAATAAGAGAAAGAAATATTTTATTCATGTTTGTTTGGTTTTTAATTGAAGACGATAAATTGTTTTTACGGTTGCCTTTTTTAATATATACTACTAAATTAGTGACAATTACTATATTTGCATTTCTACATATTTTAATATGATATTTATTTCAATTAATAACTAAAAAAAATAACATCAAACAGTAAATAGAATAAAAAAGATATATTTGCTAAAACAATTTTTATGCAGCGAATCTTAATCATTATTTATACAATTTTAACAGCAACTATTGCAATTACCAGTACTATTTTAGAAGCTCAGCCTGCTCTGTTCTTTATTAACATTTTTGCTCCGCATGAAGGCGACAGTTATAGCATAAATCTGGTAGTACTGTTAACATGGATTATCTTACTCTCCCCTGTTTTCGTTTTTATAACAGTAAGTAAACTCCTTAGAAAAAAATCAGAAGAAAACATATCAACCGATAGAACAGGAATTTTTGTTACAAGAAAAAAAGCATTTCAAAGTTCAATGGTTGGAATTCCCATTTTTATAAACGATAAAAAAGCGGGCATAATTGATAATGGCAGAACAAAGTTTTTTGATACCCCTTTGGGTATAATAACAATTCAGGCAGGCAAAGGAAAACAAGCATCAGAAAAAATTCAGATGAATATTGCAGAAAGACAACAATTAAAATTTGAGATGAAAATTAAACAAACTGCATTCACTATTAAATTTGTTTTAATACAGATTGAAGAAACAAGTTTTACTTAAATTATGTAGCTTAATAATACACAAAAAATAATTATATTAGCGGTTTAAAACTATTTAGGCAAGTATTAAATAATTTTGATACACAGCTTCAAACTAAGGTCTATGGCTATTATTAAAACAAATTATTAAATTAAATAAAAATGGAAAAGATTGTAAAATTTCCTTGGAATTTTCCTTTATATGGAATGCTTTTAGGATTTATCATGTTAATTGTTATGGTTTTTGTACCAAGCATGACATTACTTGTTACCAGTCTGATAATACTACATGTGTCAGGGTTAATTCTTGCTGCAAAATTTATCCTATGTATAACTGGGTTTTACAGCTCTGTTTTAGGTAAATAGCATCAAATAAAAAGTCCACTCATTTATGAATGACCTTTAGATAGTGCCCAGAACAAGACTCCCCTCCATTTGTCGGGACAGGCTTCTCGTCTTGTCAAAAAAAATAAAAAAAGTCATTCTTTTGAATGACCTTTAAATAGTGCCCAGGACAAGACTCGAACTTGCACACCCATACAGGCGCCAGCCCCTCAAGCTGGTATGTCTACCAATTCCACCACCTGGGCAATTTGCATTGCAAAGATATAAAATAATTTTGAAATAACTTTAGTGCCCGAAACAAGACTTCCCAACCATTTGCTCCCAAATGTCGGGATAAACTTCTCGTCCTGTTAAAAAAAAGATTTATACTTTTTGTAAAAGTGCCCGAAACAGGACTCGAACCTGCACAACCTCACGGATACTAGTACCTGAAACTAGCGCGTCTACCAATTCCGCCATCCGGGCAAAACAAAGGCAAAATTATAAATTAACAGCTATAAAATCTGTCATTCGGGAAAATAAGTGATACCTTGTATTTCTGCCAGTATAAATCCCGTGATTACTATTAGGATAAAATTGTGATTCAAATTGTTTGTTACCTTCAACAAGTTTTGTAACTAACTCCATACTGTTTTGAAAATGCACATTATCATCGGCGGTTCCATGACATAATAAATATTTTCCTTTTATTTTCTTTGTGTGGTTTATCGGTGAATTATCATCATAACCTGTAGCATTATCCTGTGGCAAACCATTATAACGCTCAGTATAAATTGAGTCATAATATCTCCAATTTGTTACAGGAGCGACAGCAATTGCCATTTTAAACACACCTGCACCTTTTTCCAAACAAAGTGTAGAAAGATATCCTCCAAAACTCCAACCCCAAATACCAATCCTTGATCCATCGATATAATTTAATGTTCCAAGATATTTGGCTGCCTCAATCTGATCAATAGTTTCTATATTGCCAAGATTCCGATAAGTTACTTTTTTAAACTCAGCTCCCCTGGCTCCTGTTCCACGGTTATCAACACATGCAACAATATAGCCTTTTGACGCTAAATGCTGATGCCATACCTGATAATAATCCCACTTATCTAATACTTCCTGTGAACCAGGTCCACCATAAACAGTCATTAATACAGGATATTTTTTAGAAGCATCAAAATCAGCAGGTTTAATCATCCATCCATTTAACTCAACACCATCAGATGTTTTAAATTTAAAAAATTCTTTTTTAGAAAAATTACTAATATTAACCTTTTCAAGCAAACCGGCATTGTCTTCAATAACTCTTATTTGCTTACCTTTATTATCATTTAAAGTATAAAAGTTAGGATTAGTTGCGCTTGAAAAATTATTAATAAAATATTTTAAACCAGTACTAAAACTAATATCATTAGTACCATCATGGGTTGTCAAGCGTTTTTTATTTTTGCCATCTGCACCAATAGAATACAAATTACGTTGTAATGGCGAAACTTCAGATGATGTATAATATACTATATTTAACTTTGCATCATAACCTTTAAAAGCATCTACATCCCAGTTTCCATCAGTAACCTGACTTACCAAACTTCCATGCATATCATACATATAGATATGATTATACCCACTTTTATCACTTACGGTAAAAAAATATTTTCCATCATCAGTAAAAACTAGATTATCGGTAATTTCTATATATGATTTATTTTCTTCAGTATAGATAACAGTTGAAATGCCTGTTGAAGCTTCAGCAGCAAATAATTCAAGTTTATTCTGCAATCTGTTCATTCTAATAAAACTTAAAACTCCCGGAGTTTTTGTCCACATTAGTCTTGGAATATACTGATCTATTTCCTGCCCTATATCAACTGGTATTGTTTTTCCTTCGGCAACATTATATACATGTAATGTAACAATGCTGTTTTTTTCGCCTGCTTTTGGATATTTGTATTTGTATTCTGTTGGGTATAAAGTACCATACATAGGCATACTAAATTCTTTCACATCACTTTCATTAAATTTCATAAATGCAAGATCTTTTCCATCAGGCGACCATGAAAATGCGCTTGAGAAGCTAAACTCCTCTTCATATACCCAGTCAGGCACACCATTAATAATAAAGTTAAATTTACCATCATTTGTTACTTGGATTTCGGTATTTTTAACAATATCCATAATAAAAATATTATTGTCCCTCACATAAGCTACTTTATTTCCATCAGGTGAAAGTTGTGCAATTTGTTGCTTACCATTTTCTGACAAAGAAGTAAGTTTCTTATTTGCAATATCCCATACATAATAACTTGCTTTAAAAGAGTGGCGATAAATTTGTTCTTTATCACATGAAAAAAGTATTTTGGTTTCATTTTCGCTAAATGAATAACTTTCTATTTTAACTGGTGTTTTATCTGACTTTGGTAATTGTGATAATGAAAACAAACTACCAATTTCTTTACCTGATTTATAATTATATTTTACAATATTATTATCAGTTAAAAGCAAAGTATAGCTTTCACCATCTTTCATTGATGCAAGGTCATCAAGTCCTGATGCATAAAATTTATAAGTTACCCATACATCTTCTAAAGAGACTTTCTGCCCAAAGCCAGTGTATACAAAAAGTATTAATAATAAAGAACCAATTATTCGTTTCATTATTTTAAAGATTAATTTTATGTAAAGGTTCAAATTTTTTAAAAAATAAAAAAGTCCAGTAAAATATTTTACCGGACTTATCTTTTATAAAAAAAGGTATTGATTCCTTTTCTTATGAATTATAACCACCACGATCCTGACGTTGTGGTCTTTCGCTATTTCTTTCGAAAGCTTTTTTAACTGCTATGTTTTTTCCTTGAACTTCTTTACCTTCAAGTTCTTTGATAGCTGTATTTGCTTCTTCGTCATTTGACATTTCAACAAAACCAAAACCTTTTGAACGACCTGTTTCACGATCAATAATTACGCGAGCTGAGTCAACTGTTCCGAATCCTTCAAAAAGTTGTTTTAATTATTCGTCCTGAACTTTATAGTTCAAATTTGCAACAAAAATGTTCATAAAATAATAAAAATTAATTAATTAGAAAATAAATTAATCGAAAAAATAATCTTTGCAGATTTTTTTACAAAAAAAGTAAAAAAAAACCTATAACTGACTGATTTTTCAATTATGAGGCAAATATATGATAATTTGAATATATATACCAAATATTTATCAAAAAAATTGATAATCAATGAATAAAAAAGCAAAACGGGAACTTTCTTTACGAAAATCCCCGTTTATCAAACAGGAAGTAAACTTCCTAATCGATTCAGATTACTGTTATTGCGGTCAGTTAAAAATGATAAATCTTTTTTAACTCCGGGAACGTTTGCCTCAATAAAGAAACACCGTATTCCCATCACTTGCAAAAGCAGATCATTTATTTGCACGTCGTTACCAACGTTCAACTTGCTGATCCGGCATCGAATGTGACAACCGGTTTAGAGTTGCCTTTTCCTTTGCCTTGGCTGTTAACAATTACCCTGCTCAGTTTTACCCTTGCATTACCCGAAACATTTCGGCATCGTGATCTGGTTACCCAAATTCGCGAATTTTAGTGGTGATTAAACCAACCTATTGCAGATAAATATATGACTTGCGTCTTTTGTATTTATCTTCGCTTCTAAAGCTTTAACTTTATTTGCGATTCGGCTCATTAACTGCGAGCCTTGTTACAATTTTTCAATTGCTTGAAAGAACCCGGAAATGTTTTATTGAACCTTTTACAGAGCAACTCTGCATTTCCCTTACTTTGGCAGGTTAACCTTTTATCGCTCACCTGATGATACAAATATACAATAGTAACAACTCCAAATGCAAGCATTTTATATTGTTTAAATAAACAACTCATTAACATGAGTTATTCACAATTTGTTAGTTTAATATAAAAACCTTTACTATTCTAGATTTAAATAAATAATACTAGAATATAGATTATTATATATTTAACTCAAAAAATCAAGCTAAGATTGAGTTTTATTAGTTATTAACAGAAATTCAGGTTTTTAACAAAATCTTTATTTCTGTATTTTGTTATTAATATAATCTATGCATTTATTGTAATCCTCTTCTTTTTTAAAACAAAACAATATATATCTTTGGCAAAAAAATACATTATGGAACTTTTCAAACATATTTTAGATTTAGATTTTGAATGGCTAATTAATACATACCAAACTTATATTTACTTAATTCTGTTCCTTGTTATTTTTATTGAAACAGGAATCGTAGCAATGCCATTTCTACCAGGAGATTCACTATTGTTTACAGCCGGATTATTTGCAAACCAACTTGATAAAGTTACAGGCGAGCCACTGCTTAATATTGTATACCTTATTGTTTTGCTATTTTTTGCAGCAGTATTAGGCGATAACTCGAATTACTGGATTGGAAAAACTCTTGGACTAAAAGTGATGAAAATAAAATTCAGAGGAAGATTTATTGTAAAGCAGAAATATCTTGATAAAACACATACTTTTTACGAAAAATATGGCACAAAAACAATAATTATGGCCCGATTTGTTCCAATAGTAAGAACCTTTGCTCCATTTGTTGCTGGTATTGCTGAAATGAAATATAGAAGATTCCTTTCATATGATATATTAGGAGGTGCTGTTTGGATTTGCAGTTTGACTTTTGCAGGTTACTTTTTAGGCACTATTCCTTGGGTAAAAAACAATATAGAACTTGTAGCTATAGGCATTGTAATAGTTTCAGTACTACCAATAATAATAACTGTTATAAAAAATAAACTAAAGAAAACAGCTTAGTTTAATGCCTGTGACTACCATCACAAAATGGTAACCTTTTTGATTTCGCGCACCTGCAAAGTGAAACCTTATCAGCACATGAGATTATATTACCATTCTCATCAATTAGTTTAAAATTTCCAGAAATACGAATCTGCCCATTCTTCATTAATGCAATTTCGGTTTCCTTTTCCTTGTCTTTTTCAACAGCTACTTCTGTTTTTTCGACTTTTTTCCATGTTAAGGCTCTTGTGGGACAGAGATCAACAACTCTTTGTATTGCTAACGAAGGAGCCCCATCCATAATAATCCATGGTCTTTTAATACTATTAAAAACATCAGGCAACTCACTTATACAAACCCCGGAATGATCGCATAGCCGTGGTGTCCATGTTACTACAATTTCACCATTTGTATAATCCTTTCCATTTTTATCCATTTTATCAAATGCCATAACAAACTAGTTTAAAGGTGAATATTTTAATATTTCTTCAAAGGATTTTCGAATCCGTTTTTTTTCGTTTTCGACTTTCTGTATTTCAACAGGAAGATCTTCAATTTTTCCTATATATCCTATTGCAATAACAGAAACAGGTTCATGATTTTCAGGCAAGTTTAATAATTCTTTCATTTTATCAAACTTTACCCCTGCCATCTGATGCATAAATAAGTTCATATCAGTTGCCTGATTCATCATATTTCCAATAGCTAAGCCTAAATCATGAAATGCATATTTGTTAACATTATTATTGTGATCATATGTAGTTTTAACTACTGTTAAAATAAGAACAGGAGCAGATCTAGCCCAAAGCTTATTAAAATCTGTAAGACAATCTATTGCTTTATTGTAAAATTCTTCATTTTCGCTTTTAATTGCAATAAAAAAACGCCATGGCTGATTATTAAAAGCAGATGGAGCCCATCTGGCAGCTTCAATTAAAAGTTCAATTTTTTCTTTCTCCACATTCTTTTTATCAAATGAACGTGGGCTATGTCTGTTTGAAATAGTACTTAGAATATTCATTTAAAATAATTATTACCAAAGTTACAAAAAAAAACAATTATTATTTAGAATTAATGTAAATAATTTTAAATTTATGATATCGTCAAATTTCATGTTTAATATTGGTTCATTTTTTAAATTAGTATATCTTTGAATCTGAAAATATTCAAAAATGAAAAACATAATCTACTTTATTGGAATTTTGTTATTTGTATATTCAATTAGTTCAGGATGCAAAAAAACAAAAGACACAATACCTGATCAGCAGCAGATACTTACATACGATACTTCCGGAATGACAGGAAAATTAACTGTATATGTAAAATATTTAAATCCATCTAATCAAGTTGTAAACGCATCTAATACAGACGTATTTTTATATGCTTCACGTGATGATATAACAGCCGATTTAGCTGCTTCAAATAATGATCTTGCCATTTACAGATTATATACCGGAACAGGAAATACCGCATATTTTGGTTATATAAATTATGGGAATTACTATGTCTTGGCTTTTAATAATAATATTGGTGGATTAAGTTATTCAAAAACTTCAATAGTACAGGTAAGACCTCAACAAAACGAAGTTTTAACTATTACAATGATTCATTAAAAACACATAATTTTATGTTAAAATCAATGACCGGCTTTGGGAAAGCAATAAGTGAGAATGCCGGTAAAAAAATCTCAGCTGAAATAAAATCTTTAAATAGCAAACAGGCTGATGTGTACTTAAAAATACCTTCAACCTACCGAGAAAAAGAAACTGAAATCAGAAATGAAATTGTAAAAAAGCTTGAACGCGGAAAAATTGAATTATCGGTTTATCTGGAATCAAAACAAATTGAAAAACCGGTTTCTGTAAATAAGGATGTTTTTGCGAATTATTATAACCAGTTAAAACCGATACAACAAGAACTTTTCCCTGATCAAAATACCGATTGGGCAAGCATCATAACAAGACTTCCAGATGTGCTTTTACAACCAAACAATGAATTGGATGAAAATGAGTGGAGTATTGTGCAGGAAACAATAAACAATGCAATTCATCAATTGATAATATTCAGAAAAACTGAAGGAGAAGTATTAGAAAAAGAACTTTTACAAAGAATTTACAATATTGAAGCACTACATAATCAAGTTGAAAAATTTGAGCCTCAAAGAATCGAAACAGTTAGAAACAGGTTAAATCTAAATTTAAATGAGCTTTTAACTAAAGAAAATTTTGATAAAAACAGGTTTGAACAAGAACTGATATATTATCTTGAAAAAATGGATTTTACTGAAGAAAAAGTTAGACTTAACAACCATTGTAAATATTTTATAGAAACCTGTAAAGAAGAAAATTCAGGAAGAAAACTAGGTTTTATCTGTCAGGAAATCGGACGAGAAATTAATACCCTTGGATCTAAAGCAAATCATTCAGAAATTCAACAAATAGTTATTCAAATGAAAGATGAACTGGAAAAAGTTAAAGAACAATTATTAAACATACTTTAATGGTTGGAAAAGTAATAATATTCTCGGCACCTTCAGGAGCTGGAAAAACGACAGTTGTAAAACATTTATTAAATATTTTTCCTCAACTTGAATTCAGTATTTCGGCTACAAGCCGCAAAATAAGAGGTAATGAAATTCATGGTAAAGATTATTTCTATATTTCTGCAGATGAATTTAGGGATAAAATAAATAATCAAGATTTTATTGAATGGGAAGAAGTTTATGAAAATTGTTATTACGGAACTTTACGTTCAGAAATTCATCGTATATGGACAAAAGGTAATGTAGTTGTTTTTGATGTAGATGTAAAAGGTGGAATGAATCTGAAAAGAGTATTCGGTGATAATGCTTTATCAATATTTATTAGTCCGCCAAGCCTTCAGATTCTTGAAGAAAGGCTAAGAGCAAGGTCAACTGATGACGAAGAATCTATAATTAAAAGAATAAATAAAGCAGGATTGGAAATGAATTTCTCAGGTCATTTTGATAAAACACTTCTAAATAACGACTTGCAAAACACTCTGAAAATTGCAGAAAACTGGATAAAAGAATGGATTTAAAATAGCATTTATTTAGTCTACACTTGCAACCTTTTTGTCAAAAAAACAGACTTAATTGTAAATTCAAGCAAAAAATGTTGTATTTTTGGTTATAAAACATAAAATCGACAATATGAAAAAAATATTTTTTCTTTTAATAATAATTTCAGTTTTTGCAGCTTCTTGCAAAAAAGCATCCAAAGATGATAGTGGAATTCAAACTCCATTGGAATTTGTAAGTCTTTCTTCAAATGATACAACGCTATTAGTTAATGCTTTTATTGATTTAACAGCTGTTGCAAAAGGGGATGAATTAAAGTATGAATGGTCTGATGTTCAGAATGGAACTAGTTTAAGTTGGGGTTCATTTGTTGATTTAGGAAATGGTAATGCAAAATGGACAGTTTGCCATTCTGCAAAATTTATTATTACATGTAAGGTTATTGACAAACATGGAAACAATGCAGAAAAATCAATTAGTGTACATGTTAGATAGATTTATTCTTATATTTTTTTTATTTTTTTCTCTTAATTCAAATATTTATTCACAATGCTGTTCTGCCGGTAGCCCAGTAAGTGCTTCTATTTATGTTGGTATTTTAGAAAAAAATTCATTAAGGATAAATTCATTTTACCGACATAGTCAAAACCTTTATTATTATGAGGGTACTAAAAAATTAACTGAGTATGGAATTTATAAATATACTCGTCTTGATTTTACAAGTTTATCTATAGGATACGGATTAGCCAAAAGAGTTTCAGTTGAATTTGAAACAGGTTATTTTATTGATAAAAAAAGAGAATTAAAAGATTTTGATTATGTTGAATTGGGAAGGGGTATTGGTACTGGAAATATATCGTTTAAGTACTGCCCATATAAAAGTATACCAAAAGAGATTGAAGTTACATTGAGTGGTGGTTTAAAATTTCCTTTCTCAAATGAAAACTCCCACGATATAAACCATCCAAATGTAGAATTATCTAAGGATCTTCAACCATCAACTCATTCATATGGGATATCGGCAAACTTTTTTATCACAAAAAATTTCCCAAAACATAATCGAAGATTATTTACAAACAACCGAATTGAATATAATTTTTTAAATAAAGATTATCAGTATGGTTGGTTATTATCTAACTCATTATTTATTTCTAATCAACTTTTTAAAAGATGTTTTGCCGTTTTGGAAGTTAGAAATGAATTGAGAGGTGTCGATAAAATACTCCAGACAGATAACGTTATGTTAGAACTGAATGACAGAACCGGTGGCCAGATAGTTTTGGTTTCTCCAAGAATAATGTATGCCATTGGAGGAAAATGGAACATTTCAATCTTATATGATATTCCTGTATATAGAAATTATAATGGAAAACAAATGGGTCTAGAAAAAAGCATATCAGTAAGTTTATCTAAAGATTTTAGTTTAAATAAAACTGCTAAACCTCTGTGATATTAATTAACTTAATTGACCAAGTATACTTAACACAAACTAATAAAAAATGAGTCTATCATTCGAATTCCTCAAGATGACTCACTTTTGTTATAATAAATCTTACAAATCCCTTTCCTCGTCAATAAATTTAATACCGTATTTCTCAAGTTCATCTAAAATCGGATTATACAATTCTGGAATTACCGGAACATGAACTCCTGTAACTTTTATCTGACCTTTCAATAACATTTCTGCTGCAATAGCTACAGGCATTCCAACAGTAATAGCCATAGCTGTATCGGTTGAATCTTTTCCTATAACAACAAGTGATGAAGTAATTTCTTTACGTTTGCCATTAAGTTCATATTCAAACTTATGTTGCATCACAATTAAATCTTTGTCTTCGGGAGAAAGTACCCATTTAGGTTCAAGTAAATGCTGTAATACCTGAGCTGGCGTAGCTTCTTTTAATCCTATTAGTTTTTTTTCAAAAATACCTAACCATAACAATTTTTTCATTGTTTCTGATTTTGGATCTACATCCAAAAGCTTGCACAATTTTTCTTCCACAGATAATTTCTCATCGTATTGTAAAAAGAGGTTTATAAAATCACGGTATGTCATTTTATCTACATTCTCTAATTGATAAGTATCATCGGTTGCACCAAGCTGAACAAAAACATCCCATGCCTGGCAATAACCAGGACGACGCATTGTTCCTCTGAAAATAGTAGGAATGTTCTGTAAACCATAAACCTCTCTATAACCTAGCGAATCGCGGTTGGCATAAACATCAAACTCTCCCATATTTAATACACTTGTTCTGTATATTCTACGGAATAACTGAGTATATGGAATATATTTTAAGGTTCCTTTTTCGATATACTTTGCAACTCCCTGCCCTGCAACAACAACATTTCTTGGATTCCATGTAAATTTATAATTCCATGGATTATTATCATATTCGGGTGCAATTAAGCCACCTGTATTTGATGAAAACGCAAGTAATTTACCACCTTCGTTTTTAATTTTATCTATTACTCTCATAGCCGACATATGATCAATACCGGGGTCAACACCTAATTCATTCAGTAATGCTAATCCTTTTGAACGGGCTTCACTGTCTAAATTTTTCATATCATTAGAAACATATGAAGCTGTAACCATATGCTTACCCTGTTTTACACACTCTTTAGCAACAATTGGATGCATAAAAGCAGGAAGAAAAGAAATAACTAAATCTGCTTTTGATATTTCTTCTATTTTTTGATTTTCGTTTTTAATATCGAATAAAATTGCTCTTCCAAGAGGATTTCCGGCAACTTTCTTTTCTGCAATTTCTTTTGAAATATCTCCAACAGTAATGTTCCAGCTATTTTCTTTTGCTTTATTAAGCAAATATTTAATCATAACACCAGCTGAAAAACCAGCACCAAGAATTAAAATATTTTTCATAAGATTTAAATAAAATTATCTTACAAAAGTATAAAAACCTAAAAGCTTAAAGTATGAGAAAAGGCTTAGTTTGAAAAAAATTATAAAATTGTAAATGAAAGGCCGAATGATACAGGAATCACATCGGGACCTTTATTTTTTTCGAAAAGTGAACTTAAAGTATAATTAACAATTCCGTTTATTTTACCATAACCTATTCTAAGAAATATACCATATCTATAAGGGAGAGTATTTGACATATTATATTCTTTAAACTTCACAAACTTTTTAGACGATACTCTAAAATCATCTCCACTATATTTAATATAATTTGAAATCATATAACCGAATTTACCACCTAATGCTACTTTAAAGTTCCTTTTCTTAATATTAGGTTTTGTTCTAAAACGAACCTCGATTGGGATATCTATATAAGCAGCAGTAAATTTATTCTTTATATACTCATAACCACCAGGTATTTGCCTAAAATAAGTTACTCCTAAACTATCATAAGGTAATGCATTATGGTGAACATTTGTTGCTCCAACCCCGCAACCTATAGCTAAACTTAAAGCAGAATTTTTTCCAATTATCGGAGTCATAGTATATACCTCAGTACCAATTGAAACAGGCATAAGTGTAATATCTGACGGGGAATTTAGCCAAGTGTTCGATAAAATATTTATCACAATTTGATCATTTGGCATTTTCAATGAATCAACAGGCGTTTCATCTTGTGCTACAGATACTAAACTAACAAAAAACACCAAAGATATTAATACAAAAATTATCTTTTTCATATTTTTTTTTGATAAAGGTAGATATTTTTTTTTGTTGAAAATAAAATTTATTACTTTTGC